>JAVHPR010000298.1:0-11333 GCA_036170695.1 Bacteroidia bacterium | reverse complement strand
TGGTTGGTTTTGTAAAACCCCAAAGGGGTGGTATAAGGGAAATTTGTCGTACACCCGAAGTAGTGTGGAGGTGTGAGTATTGAGATATATGAAATGAAATATGATGTTTTAGTCTCTTATCTCATATCTCACTACTCATATCTTATTTGTTTTCGTAACTTTGCAAAAAAAATAATAGGATGGCAAAAGAATTTAAACCTACTGGCAGTAAAGATTTTAAGGGTAAAAAACCGTTTTCGTCAAAAAAAAGAGGAGAAAGCGGCTCAGATAAAAAATCTTCGTTTGGGTCTTCAAGAGAAGATTCCCATCCCTTTAGCGCTTTTAAACGTGATAGCGACAAGGATTTCAAGAAAAATACAGAGGAGTCTTCAGAAGTAAAAGAGTCTAAATACGAAAAAAAAACTCCTTATAACCGTTCCGGAGATGACGCTTCTAAAGGAAAAGGTTTCAAAAGAGACAGCAGCAAGGGATTTAAGAGCGATAAACCTTTCGAATCAAAAAAATCAAGGACTGATAAACGTGATAATAAACCTTCATTCGATCGTTTTCGTGATGAATCGCGCCCCTCTGATTTTGGCGGCTTGAAAAAACAAAAGGCCCACCCCAGCCCTCCCGAAGGGAGGGAGAGTCAAAGCACATTCCAAACAAAGGACTCCAAAAGAAGTGGTCGCTCCCCTTTGGGGAGGTCAGGAGGGGCTTCAAAACCCCCGTTTTCCGATAAGCCCGCTTTTAAAAAGAGAAGGGAAGAGGGTGATGAAAAGCCTTCATTCAGAGATAGAGGAGATGAAAAGCCTAAATCATTTGGAAAGACCGCATATCCGGGTAAACCGGCATTCACAAGAAAAAGTGACGGAGTGAATCCAAATGATTTGGATGAAAGTGATTTTGAATACGGTAACGACAAACCAAAATTTACAAGTGATAGCGGACGGGGATTTAAAAAAACAAAACCTTTTGAAAAAAGACCTTATTCTAAAAATAAATCCTCATCCAAATCCAAACCTCAACGGGAAACCGATGATGGTTTAATTCGTCTTAACAGGTATTTGTCGAATGCTGGTATTTGCTCACGCAGGGAAGCTGATGTTTTAATTGCATCAGGTGTGGTTCAGGTAAATGGCAAAAATATTACTGAAATGGGTTATAGGGTAAAGCCCACTGATATTGTTAAATATGGCGGGCAAACTCTTAAAAAAGAACGTTTGGTTTATTTAATCCTGAACAAGCCCAAAGATTATATTACTACTGCAGATGATCCGCAAGAGCGCAGAACGGTGTTGGAATTATTGCAGGGAGCCTGTAAAGAACGCATTTATCCGGTTGGAAGATTGGACAGAGCAACAACAGGATTGCTTATGTTTACCAATGATGGTGATTTGACAAAAAAATTAACTCACCCCCGTTACGGTGTTCGGAAGATTTACCATGTTGAACTTGATAAACCGATTAAACGTGCTGATTTAGATACGATTGCTGAAGGTCTTGAATTAGAAGATGGTCCTATCAAAGTGGATGAAGTTACCTATATTGGTGATGGTGCGGATAAAACACAGGTAGGAGTTGAAATACATTCCGGTAAAAACCGTATTGTACGAAGAATTTTTGAACACATGGGCTATAACGTTCGTAAGCTGGATAGGGTGATGTTCGGCTCTTTAACAAAAAAAGATTTGCCGCGGGGGCGCTGGAGAATTTTATCGGATGCAGAAGTTGGAATGCTGAAGATGATAAGTGCGGAATAAATCAATAGTTTTAGGCGCATAGACCGCAGAACAGTTTTTGCATTGGCTTCTGTACAAAATTTATAAGCCAATTGTATTGCTTTCTTAATATCATGTTTGATTAAATTGATTAAGTTTGATTATTGAATTTTTGTAATTACTCATCTTTACAAAGTATCTGTTGCAAAATATTGTTACATGGCGGTTACGAATTTTTAAATCTAAAATTCAAAAATTTCAAAAATAATAAAATGCGTAAACTCATTTTTATTTTCATTATTGCCATAGCTGTTTTTTTTAGTCCTACTAATGAACCTGCTTATTCATGGGGTTTTTTTGCGCATCAAAAGATAAACCGCATGGCCGTTTTTACCTTGCCGGATGGCATGATTGGTTTTTACAAACAACATCTTGAATTTGTTTCTCAACATGCTGTTGATCCTGACAGGCGTCGGGGCTTTGTTGAAGCAGAACCGCCAAGGCATTATATTGATATTGACCATTACGGAGCATATCCATTTGATTCGGTTCCTAAATTGTGGAAAGCGGCTGTAAAAAAATATACTGAAGATACATTAATCGCTTATGGCATCAATCCCTGGCATATCGAAAAAATGGTGTATCGCTTGACTCAGGCATTTAAGGACGAAAATCTCGATTTGATTTTACATTATTCCGCTGATATCGGACATTATATCGCCGATGCGCACGTTCCTCTGCATACAACAGAAAATTATAACGGACAAATGACCAATCAAAAGGGCATTCATGGTTTTTGGGAATCACGTATTCCGGAGATGAAAGCAGAAGATTATAATTATTGGACAGGGCGGGCAAAGTATATCGACAAGCCTATTGATAGAGCATGGAGCGAAATAAAGGCAAGCCACGCAGGAGTTGATTCTGTTTTGAAATTCGAGGCAATTTTAAATGCTAAATTTTCAACTGATAAAAAGTATAGTTTTGAAAATCGCGGTTCAACCATGTTGAGAGTCTATTCCGCGGAATATACCCAGGAATATGATAATATGCTGAATGGCATGGTTGAACGCAGGATGCGTGAAGCAGTTGTATCAGTGGGTAGTCTTTGGTACACCGCATGGGTAAATGCAGGTAAGCCTGACTTAAAGCGTTTTGGCGATAAAAACGTTTCTGACTCATTGAAACTTGCACAAAAAGCAGAAGAAGAACTTTGGAAAACAGGAAAGCCTGTTAAAGCAAAGGGGCATGAAGATTAGTGAAATATTTAACATGACGTTACTTATTTTTAGAAATACTATTGGTCTGTTTCTTGCGTTATAACATTACCAAAATCAGTTTATGAAGCCCCTCTTTCTATTTTTTGTGTTATTTCCTGTTTTCTCTGGCATTGCTCAGGAAGAAAAGAAGAAAATCCCGGCTGCCATTAAGCCATCAACAACGGATTGCCCAACCTGGAATAAAAAAGATAAAAAAAGCAGTAAAGCGGAATATTTTCAATATTTACGATCGTCTAAAACAAAAACAAATCAGCAAACAACGTATAATCCACATAGTAATCGGGATTTAAAGGCTCAACCAACTACTGTTTCACAAAAGCCGGAAAATCCAAATCAGAAAAAAAACGCAGAACAAAATCCGATAGTTGCAAATACTGAAAAAGCGAAGCCTGAAAAAGCTAAAAAAACAGAAAAAGACAGTCCTGTTTTTTCTAAGAAAAACAATTCTGCCACTTCTTCAACAGAAGAAAAGCCGGCTGCATCTACCGTAGTTCCTTCGGAAGAAAAGAAAGCTGATAAAAGTGGCGCCGATGAAACAAAAACAAATGAAACAAAAACGGAAATAAAAGACAAGAAAACGGAGGACAGTAAACTTAAAAAAAAATTAGAACGTATGTCCAGAAAATCAACCAAAGTCCGCAGGCATAGTAACTCAAAGTGCCCATCATTTTAATAAACACACGAATTCATTTCTATTTTGTTTTTCATAAAATCTTTTGACAAAACCTCAAAAGGTTATAAGCCCCGAACATAATCTCCAGATCTGCCTGACATCGAATAATGTTTTTCAGAGCCAGTCTGTGACTATGGGAAGGTTTGATTTTGTCTTTTATCTAAACAGCATTAATTTATAATTCGTAATTTTGCGGTTGAATGGAGCCAAGCCCAATAAATAATTTTAGTAGTCTGCAAGACTTTTTGCGTCAAAATGATGTATTCAAGCGTTTTGGATTGTCGCGTATTGGAATATTTGGCTCATTTATTCGAGGCGAAAAATACAATGATATAGATTTGTTATTGGAAGAAAATCTTGATTATTCTAAAAGGCAGGAATTAAAGCAATTTTTAGAACAGCTATTGCATACAAAAATTGATTTGGTAATTAAACAATTTGCGGAGCCTATAATTTTGCATCACGCATTAAAAGATATTCGATATGCAACCCAGCATTAAAACAGATTTAGTTTATTTGCTTATTATTTTGGAGTCAGTTGCGAAAGTGGAGAAATACTCAAAAGATTTTATTTCGGCTGATGAATTCTATCAGAAAGATGACCAATTAAATTTTAATGCGTGTTTAATGTTGTTTGCCAATATTGGCGAACTGACTGGAAAAATTAGTGTCGAGTTGAAAAACAAATATCCTGAACTTGACTGGTTGAATATTAAAAATTTAAGAAATAGAATTGTACACGATTATACGGGAATTGATTTTGAACTGGCTTTTCAAATTACCAGAAAAGAATTACCTTTTTTAAAAACATTGTTTTTTCTGATAATTAAATCGGAAATAGAAAATAAAAATTTTGATAGTGAAGACTATTATATTGCAAAAGATAGTTTCTATTATCGCCATATTGATTTTAATTCAATATTTTAACTCAAATAAATGACAGAAGAGAAAATAATTGTTGGAATATCGCAAGGCGATATTAATGGAATTGGTTTAGAAGTAATTATTAAAACGTTCCTCGACCCCCAAATGCTGGAAATATGCACGCCCGTGATTTTTGGTTCAAATAAAACGGCATCATTTCACCGAAAGGCACTTAATATTGAAGATTTTAGTTTCAACCCGATTCGTAATGTTTCGGAAATAAATTATAAACGAGCCAATATTATAAATTTATATGAAGAAGACGTTGTTATTGAACTCGGCAAACAAACTGAAGCCGGCGGCAGGTATGCATTAAAATCTTTGAAAGCTGCTGCTAATGCACTTGCTCAAAATAGTATTGACGTGTTGGTTACTGCACCTATTAATAAAGAAAATATCCAGTCGCCTGATTTTAACTTTCCGGGGCACACCGAATATTTAGATAGTAAGTTTGGGGACGGCAACAGCCTGATGTTTTTGGTTAGTGACACATTAAAGGTAGCTGTCGCTACCGGGCATATTCCAGTTACTCGAGTTGCGCAAGAGCTAACGACTGAAAAGTTAATAAAAAAAATACAAGTACTCCATAATTCATTAATTGAAGACTTTTCTGTTCGCAGACCTAAAATAGCGGTTCTGGGTTTAAATCCGCATGCCGGTGACAACGGGGTGATTGGTGATGAGGAGCAACGTATCATAATTCCGGCAATTAATAAAGCAAAAGAAGAAGGAATGTTAGTTTATGGTCCCTATGCTGCCGATGGTTATTTTGGAAATGGTACCTATAAAAATTTTGATGCTGTGTTAGCCATGTATCATGATCAGGGTTTGGTTCCATTTAAAACCATTGCTTTCAATGCCGGAGTTAATTTCACCGCCGGCTTGCCCATTGTCAGAACTTCTCCCGACCATGGTACAGCTTATGATATTGCCGGAAAAAATATGGCTTCCGAAGAATCTTTTCGCAGAGCTGTTTATTTGGCTATCGATATCTTCAATACCCGCAAACAATATGCAGAAATTACGGCTAACCCGCTGAATATCAGCCTAAAGAAAAAGGACAGATAAAAAAAGAGCCCCTCCCAACCTCTCCGAAGGGGAGGAGTCCATACGCACAAGCCATATAAAATGCGATTCTTGGAGTTTCCTCCACTCCGGGGAGGTCAGGAGGGGCTTAGAAACATGAAAATGAAACTTTTTTTTGATATAAGGCAGATTTTTCTACCTTTGTCCTCCTTCTTTTAAAAATAAATTAAAGTGAAGACCCGAAAAGAATACATTATTCAGTTTGTAGGTTTAAGTGCCGGTGAGCATTTATACGAATTTAATATAAATGATAAATTCTTTGAAAGCCTTGATTATTCTGAGATAAAACAAGGTGACATTAATGTGAAGTTAACACTGCTGAAACAATCAAGTATGATGGTTTTTCAGTTTAATATTAGCGGAACAACAAAAGTAAACTGCGATCGTTGCACCGCAGAATACGATTTGCCAATCCATGGTGACTATAAATTGATTGTAAAAATAGGGGGGCATGATACTGGTAATGAAGATGATGATATCATTACAATAGCAGCAAATGAACACGAATTGGATTTATCACAATATTTATATGAATATATAGCACTTTCTTTGCCTATTAAACGTGTTCATCCGGATAATGATGAAGGAGAACCAACGTGTGATAAAGAAATGTTAAAAAAATTAAAAGATTTTTTGATTGAAGATGAGAAGAATGATTTTTCTGACCCACGTTGGGATGATTTGAAGAACATCTCATTAAATTAATAATTCAATTTGACAATAGGCAATTAGCAATAGGCAACAAGGCAATTAGCAATTAACAATAGGCAAAAAGCAAAAGTACTTTTACAATAAGCAATTAACAAACAACAAATAATTCTTAAATTCAATATATCAACAATTCTAAAATTCTAAACAATGCCACATCCAAAGCGAAGATTATCGAGATCAAGAAGGGACAGCCGTAGAGGTCAAGACAAAGCAGTAGCATCTACTCTTTCAACATGTTCCAATTGCGGAGCACCAACATTATACCATCGTGTATGCGGTGGTTGCGGTTATTACAGAGGTAAACTTGCTATTGAGAAAAAAGTATCTGCCTAAATTGGTTACCAAAAACGGTTACGAATAACGAATAACAACGAATTTACGAAACGGAGTTTGCTATTTTTTACATCCAGTTTCGTAAATTAGTACCCTTTCGTTTATTAGTAACCATGTAAATTGGTAACCAAATAAATTCATTAAAATTCGTAGAAATTTATGAAAATTGGTATAGATATTATGGGCGGTGATTTCGCACCCGATGCAACTGTATCGGGAGTTATTTTAGCTTATGAAGAATTACCCAAAAATGTTCGCCTTGTTTTAATTGGCGATAAAAACCAAATAGTTTCAAGCCTGACGGAAAAAGGGGCAGATATAAACAATTATGATATTGTTCATGCCTCCGAAGTGATCAGTATGGGCGAACATCCTACAAAAGCATTTTCTCAGAAGCCCAATTCTAGTATTAGTCTTGGGTTTCATCTTTTAAAAGAAGGGGCAATTGATGGTTTTGCCGGCAATGGTAATACAGGCGCAATGCTGGTAGGCTCCATGTTCAGCGTAAAAACAATTCCAGGTGTTATTCGTCCATGTATCACATCAATATTGCCTAAAGAGAATGGTGGCGTAGGACTAATACTTGACGTTGGGATTAATGCCGATTGCAAACCCGATGTATTGTATCAATTCGCTATTCTTGGTTCTTTATTTGCCGAACATGTTTATGGAATAAAAAAACCGAAAGTTGGTTTATTAAACATAGGTGAAGAACCCGAAAAAGGGAATCTCATTTCCCAGGCCACCCATGGTTTGATGAAGGATTCAAAAGATTTTAACTTTATCGGAAATGTGGAAGGTCGTGATATTTTTAATGATATGGCTGATGTAATTGTATGTGACGGATTTACCGGAAACGTTGTTTTAAAACAAGCCGAAGCCATGTACTCCATAATTAAAAAGAGAGGATTAAGTGACTCATATTTCGACCGGTTTAATTATGAAAATTACGGAGGAACCCCTGTATTAGGGATTAATTCAACTGTAATGATCGGACATGGGATTTCGAATGCCCTTGCAGTAAAAAACATGATGCTACTTACTAGAGATATAGTAGAAGCTAAACTTTCCCTCAAAATAAAACAAGCATTTCAATAATGACAAAAATTACCGCTGCTATTACTGCTGTTGCTGGATATGTGCCAGATTATATTCTTACAAATGAAATATTAGAAACATTAGTTACTACAACTTCAGAATGGATTGAATCACGTACAGGAATAAAAGAACGAAGAATATTGAAAGGGGAAGGCTTAGGTACATCTGACATGTGCGTTCCAGCAATTGAACTTCTTTTGAAAAAGCGTGGCATCACAGCTCTGGATATTGACCTAATTATTGTGGGAACGGTAACACCGGATTTTGCATTCCCTTCAACTTCCAATGTAATTTGTGATAAAATTGGCGCTATTAATGCCTGGGGATACGATCTTGCAGCAGGATGTTCGGGCTTTGTATTTTCTCTTGCAACGGGAGCTCAATTTATTGAAACAGGAAAATATAAAAAAGTACTGGTTGTTGGCGCAGATAAAATGTCTTCAATAATGGATTATACCGACCGATCCACCTGTATTATTTTTGGTGACGGTGCAGGAGTAGTTCTGTTAGAACCCAATACCGAAGGCTTGGGCATACTAGATTCTATTTTGAAAGTGGATGGTTCAGGTGGCAAATACTTGCATCAGAAAGCGGGCGGTTCAGTAAAACCACCTTCACACGAAACAATTGATGCTAAGGAGCACTCTGTATTTCAGGACGGGCAACCCGTATTTAAAAAAGCGGTAGTCGGTATGGCTGAGGTGTCGGCCGAAATAATGGAAAAAAATAATTTGAAGTCAGAAGATATTGCATGGTTGGTGCCTCACCAGGCAAATAAACGCATTATTGACGCTACTGCCTCCCGCATGGGATTACCCGAAGAAAAAGTGATGTTAAATATCCAAAAATATGGTAACACCACCGGGGGAACAATCCCACTTTGTCTTTGGGATTATGAAAAACAACTAAAAAAGGGTGACAATATCATTATTTCCACATTTGGTGCCGGTTTTACCTGGGGATCAATTTATTTGAAGTGGGCTTATAATGGTTAAAAGACAATTGAACAATTTTGCAATTTAACAGTAGGCAATTGCAAAACAACTGATATTGGTGATTTAGAACTTAGTCCCCCTTGTGCGTTGCAGGTGGGTCAGAGAAGGGGGAGAGCGGAGAATTGTGTGTGAGGCAGGGGGATGAATTTTTTGTACAATTGGTAAGAGACAAAAGAATAGTAATCGAACAAAAAACAAATTGAGTATTAATTTTAATATTAAATAAAATGAAATTAAACGAAATTCAAGATTTAATAAAGTTTGTTGCTAAATCAGGCGTGAGCGAAGTAGAATTAGAAACAAAAGATATAAAAATTATTATTAAAACTCCTGCCAGCAAAAGTAAAGAACAAGTGTTTTTGCAATCCACATCTCAGCCAGTTACTCAGACTCATGCAATACAACAGGAAGTTGTTGCGGTTACTGAAACGAAAACTCCTGAAGCCAAATCAAATTCAGGTGATGATGAATCGAGATACATTACTGTTAAATCACCCATGATTGGCACCTTTTATCGTTCCCCAGCACCCGACAAGCCTTTATTTGTAAATGTAGGTGATGAAATTATTCCGGGTAAAGTAACTTGTATTATTGAGGCAATGAAACTATTCAATGAAATTGAATCGGAAATTAAAGGTAAAATAGTAAAAGTATTGGCGAACGATGCCACTCCGGTGGAGTATGATCAGCCTTTGTTTTTAGTAGATCCAAATTAATTGTCAATTAGTTGATGCACTGATGCGCTGACTGGGTAGTTATAATCAGCACATCAGCACATTTACACATCATATAATCGAAATAATGTTCAAAAAAATACTTATAGCTAACAGGGGGGAAATCGCGTTACGCGTAATCCGTACTTGTAAAGAAATGGGAATTAAAACGGTGGCAGTATATTCCACTGCCGATAAGGATTCATTGCACGTTAAATTTGCTGATGAAGCCGTTTGTATCGGTCCCCCCCCAAGCAAAGATTCTTATTTAAATATTCCGAGCATTATTTCCGCTGCCGAAATAACCGATGCAGATGCTATACATCCGGGTTACGGTTTTTTATCGGAGAATTCAAAATTCTCAAAAATTTGCCAGGAGCATAATATTAAATTTATTGGCGCTACGCCTGAAATGATAAATTCAATGGGAGATAAGGCTTCGGCTAAAACTACCATGATAGCAGCTGGCGTTCCTTGTGTACCGGGTTCGGAAGGCTTATTGGAAAGTTCGGCACAAGCAAAAGAATTAGCTCCCGTTGTTGGCTACCCAGTAATCATTAAGGCTACTGCAGGTGGAGGTGGACGAGGTATGCGCATTGTTTGGAAGGAGGAAGACATGGATGCCCTTTACGATTCAGCGTTTAAAGAAGCTGAGGCCGCATTTGGCAATGGTGCCATGTACATGGAAAAATATGTAGAGGAACCACGCCATATCGAAATTCAGATTGTTGGTGATCAATATGGAAAAGCCTGTCACTTATCTGAAAGAGATTGCTCCATACAAAGGCGTCATCAAAAATTAATGGAGGAAACTCCTTCGCCATTTATGACGGATGAGTTACGCGATGCAATGGGTGCTGCCGCAATTAAAGCTGCAATGGCTGTGAAATATGAAGGGGTAGGGACGGTGGAGTTTTTGGTTGACAAGCATCGCAACTTTTATTTTATGGAAATGAATACGCGTATCCAGGTTGAACATCCGATTACTGAAGAAGTAATTAATTATGATCTTATACGCGAACAAATATTAGTTGCTGCCGGTGTTCCTATTTCGGGGAAAAATTATTTTCCTCAATTGCATGCAATTGAATGCAGGATTAATGCCGAAGATCCATTCAACAATTTCCGACCTTCACCGGGCAAAATAGTAAATTTGCATACTCCCGGCGGACATGGTGTCCGGGTTGATTCACATATTTATGCAGGGTACACTATTCCACCAAATTATGACAGTATGGTTGCTAAACTTATTACTGTTGCACAAACACGTGAGGAGGCGATAGCAAAAATGCATCGAGCATTGAGTGAGTACGTAATAGAAGGGATTAAAACAACTATTCCTTTCCATCTTAAATTAATGAAAGACGAAAATTTTATTAAAGGAGACTATACCACTAAATTTCTGGAAACCTTTGATATGAAGGAATAGTCCAATTTTGAATTAAACAGAAACGGTGCTGAAATAATTTTCAGCACCGTTTCTGTTTTTTATAAACCTCATTAATCTTATTGAGTGCTCGGGACGAGACTCGAACTCGCACGTCTTTCGACATACGCCCCTCAAGCGTACATGTCTGCCAATTTCACCACCCGAGCTATGCGGCAAAGTTAATTTTATTACCTGCATTTTGCAAGAAAAAGGAATAATTATGGCAGATATATTTAGTAAGCGATGCTATGCAAACTCTAAAGGTGTACGACAAATATCCCTTTTTAGTTTAAACCTCTCCCCAACCCCTCTCCTTGAAAAAGGAGAGGGGGTGGGGGCCATAGCCGTCAGGTTAAGTTAAATTTCTTATTATTATCAATGGTTTCAGCCT
>JAVHPR010000297.1:0-11365 GCA_036170695.1 Bacteroidia bacterium | reverse complement strand
GATAGGGACAGCGTTATAGTGGATTATTAATTTGCACCGAAACTTTAGATAATAACAGATCTGAATATGCCCAATATTGACGGGATAGAGTTCACAAAAAAAGTGCGTGCAACAGAGGTGTATAAGTTTACTCCTGTTCTTTTGCTCACAACAGAATCCCAAGCCGAAAAAAGATTAGAAGCAAAAGCTGCCGGGGCTACGGGATGGATTGTAAAACCCTTTTTCCCTGATAAATTAATTGAAGTTGTTAAAAAAATATTGCGATAGGTGGCAGGGAATAGGGAATAGGGAATAGGGAATAGGGAATAGAAAAAAAGAAGATAATAGGCGACAGTAAATAATTTTTGTGAATTCTAAATTGTGAATTCTAAATTCTAAATTTTTAATTAAAAATGAAACCCGAATTCAAATTTGAAAAACAAAAGTCAGGAAGCTCTGCACTTGATGTAATAGGGGATTTAACAATTGATCATAGCGCGCAGTTTAAAGATCAGCTGGTGAAATGCCTCAGCGAAGGTGGCGGTATTCTTATTTCATTGGAAGAGGTCACAGCAATTGATGTTACAGCCATACAATTACTGCATAGTTTGCGGATTGAAATGAATGCTAAAAAGAAATCATTTTCTGTAATTGCTCCCAATGTAGCAGGGGCACTGGATTTATTAACAAAATCAGGATTGATAAAAATCTTTGAAACAAAACAATAACCTCTTAGGCATTGAGAAATACTGAGATGATTAATCGAAGCAATATAAATATAGAGAAACCTGCACAGTTTACAAGGAATTTATTCTCCCCGAAACTCCGTGCTCCCAGCCTTTCTGTGTTGAGCTTTACAAATATATAATATGACTATAGACAATATACGCGCAACTTTCATTGCAGAAGCCCAGGAAATCATTACCGACCTGGAAAAGTCACTGCTCAATTTAGAACAAGACCAGAATAATAAAGAAAGCATTAGTACTGTATTTCGTTCCATGCACAGCCTCAAAGGGGCGGCATCCATGTTTGGCTTTGAATCTATCAGTTCGCTTACCCATAATCTCGAAACCATATATGAATACATAAGGGATGGGAAAAGTAAACTCTCTAATGCAGTACTCAGCGTTACATTCAACAGCCTGGATCATCTCAAAAAATTACTGGATGATGGCGATATGAAAAATAAGGAGTTGAAAAATTCACATGATTCTTTATTGAAGGACATTGAAGGGCTGCTGCTGGAAATTCAAGGTACTGCTGCAAACGCAATTGCATCGCCGCTTGCTGAAAAACCAGTTGCTGAAAACACGTATTATATCTGTTTTAATCCTGTAGATAAGATACTTCATAACGGTACAAATACCTTATATCTGATCGAAGACCTTATGGCCTTGGGTGAAGGCCTTAGCCTGCCATTTTTTCAAAACTTGCCTTCCTTTGCAGATATAAAACCCGCTCTCTCTTATACCGGTTTCGAAGTGGTGTTGTGCACTGATAAATCAGAAGAAGTGATACATGAAGTATTCATGTTTGTGGAGAGTGAATGCCAGCTTAGCATCCATAAAATAGGAGCAGGAAACTTGCTGAATGGTGAAGCTAAACAACGATTGAATAGTCAGGGTACTTTTACTATTTTAGGTGAAGATAAAATACTATCTATATTAGTACCTGCTTCTGCATCATCTTCTACTGCCTCAATTGCTGCCAAAGTGCAACAAATAAAAAATGTTTCTAACATCCGTGTTTCATCCGAAAGAATAGATGAATTTATGAACATGGTAAGCGAGCTTGTTACAATCCAGGCCAGCCTTAGTTTGCACGCTCAAAAGAATGACTCCCCGGCACTGCTAACTATTGCCGAAAACGTAGAAAAGATTACCCGCAGATTGCGTGACAACGCTTTTACAATGAGCCTTATTCCTATCGAAAGCCTTGTGATACGCTACCAACGATTAGTACGCGATCTTTCCCTGGAGTTAAATAAAGAAGTGGTTTTTAAAACAGAAGGCACCGAAACAGAAATTGATAAATCAATCATTGAAAAACTTACAGACCCATTGCTTCATTTACTTCGCAACTCTCTCGATCACGGCATTGAATCCCCTGATGTTCGTGTTAGCAAAGGGAAACCTAAACAAGGTGTGTTGTTGCTCAGATCATACTACTCGGGTGCAAATGTAATTATTGAAATCAGTGATGATGGTGCGGGTTTAAATCTGGAAAAAATCAAAGCAAAAGCCATCAGCAAAGGAATAATTGCTGCTGATGCAGTGATGACAGAGAAAGAACTGATCAATCTAATTTTTACTGCCGGATTTTCTACTGCCGATCAGATAACAGGTGTATCCGGCCGTGGCGTGGGGATGGATGTAGTCCGCAGGAACATAAGCGATATACGTGGCGATATTGAAGTATCAACAAAAGAAAACAAGGGAACTACTTTCACAATAAGACTTCCGCTTACGCTTTCAATTATTGACGGCCTGTTGGTGCGCATTGGCGATACCGATTTTATTCTGCCCTTAACCTCCGTGAATAAATGTTATGAAATAGAAACTAAAGTCCTTGAAGAAAGCTTTAATCAATGGGTGACACTGGAAGGCCAACGCACCCCTTTCCTGCTTTTACGCAGAGATTTTAATATCCTTGATGGAAGGCCTGATTTAAGCCAGATAATTAAAATAATATATGAGGGCGGACACGTAGGACTTGTTGTTGACCGTATCATAGGAGAATACCAGGCTGTGTTAAAACCGCTGGGAGAACTCTACCGCGAACAGGATGAGTTTTCGGGTTCTACAATATTGGGTGATGGCTTGGTAGCGCTAGTTGTGGATCCAAACAGACTGATAAAAAAATTATTGAAAAAAGTTAATTAACAATGAAAAATAAAACAAAATGACAGAAGCAGAAACACTTCGTTCCTACCTCACATTCCGGCTTGGTGATGAAATATTCGCGGCAAATGTAGGCAAAGTGCTGGAAATCCTGGAGATTCCGCAAATCACCAAAGTCCCTCGTTCGCCAGAGTTTATGCGTGGAGTAATTAATTTGCGTGGCAGTGTGCTACCCGTAATTGATACACGTACTAAATTTGGACTCCCCCCTATTGATGATACGGTTAACACCTGTATTCTTGTTATTAGTGTGATAATTGGCGAGCAAACTGTTACCATTGGCGCAACTGCGGATTCGGTGCAGGAAGTTATGGAAATTGAAGAAAAACAGATTCAAGCCCCTCCAAGCATTGGTTCCAAATTCAAATCAGAGTTTATTGAAGGAATGGTAAAAATAAACGAACAGTTTATTATGATTCTAAACCTCGACACAGTTTTCTCTTCCAATGAAGCAAGCATTTTTCAGGAAATGATTGAAAAAAGCAATTAAAAAGACTAACACCTATTAACTATTTACTAATAACTAAATAAATAAAACTATGAAACTTACAATAAAAAACAAACTGATATTTGGCTTTGCAATTATGATTGCATTATCCGGAGGTATTTACTATTTGGGGAGTAAAAGTACAAAAAGCATAATGGAAGACATGGACATGGTGCTTGGCACTCACGTAAAACAAATTATTCTGGCTCAGGAAATTACCGAAAACCTCCATTTCATAACTAAAAGAGAACTTGATATGATTCTGGAAAAAGTAGATGCTACCCGTCAGGATTTCATTAAGGAAAGAGAGGCCGCATCTTCCACCATGATGGTTGATGTTGAAACTTTAAGATCTACAGCAGATGATAAAGAGCAGCAAATGATTGAAAATTTTAAAGGTTTCTGGGAGGATTACCAAAAAGTCTTTATCCGCGTTCAGGCGCTTGACAAAATGGGTACTGATTCCGCAATGGACGAAGCCTACGAACTTGCATCAGGTACTGGCCGAGAATTTTCCAATAAAGCAATTAAGGAAATTGATAAGTTAGTAAAGGGCAACAAAGAGGAATTGGTCGAAGCTGAGGCGCAAGCTGATGTTCTTTATGATTCAGCCCGCACAAATATGTTGATATTACTTGCCTTTAGTGTTTTATTCTCTATTCTCATTGCCTATTGGATAATAGCTTCAATAAGCGGTTCAATTAATAATGCTAAAGCTCTGGTAAAATCATTAGCAGATGGAGATTTAACGGTATCTATCGAAAACACAACAAAAGATGAAATTGGTGATTTACTGGATTACATGAAATCCATGGTAGAAAAACTAAAAGAGGTGATCGGATCAGTAATTACAGCTTCCGACAATATTGCATCAGCAAGTTTACAGATGAGTTCTACTTCGCAGCAAATGTCGCAAGGTACACAGGAGCAAGCTGCATCGGCTGAAGAAATTTCTTCATCAATGGAACAAATGGCTGCTAACATTCAACAGAACACTGATAATGCACACCAGACTGAAAAGATTGCTGTTAAAGCTGCGGAAGATATGAAAGAAGGAAGTGCTGCGGTAACGCTCACAGTAGATTCAATGAAAAAAATTGCTGACAAAATTGGTATCATTGGCGAAATCGCTCGTCAAACAAACTTGCTTGCCTTGAATGCAGCCGTTGAAGCAGCTCGTGCAGGTGATCATGGAAAAGGTTTTGCAGTTGTTGCCGCAGAGGTTCGTAAACTGGCTGAACGCAGTCAGATTGCTGCCGAAGAAATAAATGGCTTATCATCAAATAGTGTTACAATCGCTGATAAATCCGGTAGATTATTGGAACAAGTGGTGCCAAACATCCAAAATACTGCAAAATTAGTTCAGGAAATTGCCGCCTCCAGTTCAGAACAAAGTAGCGGTGCAGAGCAGGTTAATAACGCCATCCAGCAATTCAATACAGTAATTCAACAAAATGCAGCAGGTGCAGAAGAAATAGCTTCAAGTTCCGAAGAACTTTCAGGACAGGCTGCTCAGTTGAAAGATACCATCTCTTTCTTTAAAGTGGATAATCATCAACGCACTACCAATCATAGTCAACAGCACTCTATCAAAACATCCAGTTTTTCTACTGCAACCACTACCAAACCAATTGCAAAATTGGGTACTTCAAAAAAAGGTGCAGTAATCGATCTAGACAAGCACGATAATTTAGATAACGAATACAAAAAGTTTTAAATCTTTTTAGAACTAAATTAAACCGGGGTACAACAAATATCCCTTTTTGTTTTTAGCATAGCAAGACCTTCAAGGTTTTTTAAAACCTTGAAGGTCTACTTTAGGAATATTTGTCGTACACCCATTAAACTGTCAGGTTTAATTTAAGATTGAGTTGTCAGTTCTTTTGGCTTTTCGCCAAAAGAGATTCTGTTTGTCAATAGCAATATTTATTGCTTTAAGCAAGCTCCCTCGCCAAAATGCCGGGATGTTATTTTATTCAGTAAAAGTGTTTAATAATTGAAATGATTTTTAATTTTTCAGGACAGCGATTTTTTTATATAAGAATTACACTTTTAGGTGTGTTTAGTCTTTTATTTAGCTCATTGGCAGGGCAAACCAATGTCAGCATTCCTGAAAAATATAAGGTTTATGATAGCAATAGAAATGATACTATTTCTATTACGGAATTGCAAGATGCCATAGAAAATACTCTTTCCAATAAAAGCCATGATAAAAAAGAGTTGGCCATTTTAAATGCACTTGCTTCTGTAATGGATAAAAATACCGGTATCGTTCAATGGTGGCTGCTCGAAGAAAAAGCAACTCAGTTAAATATTGAAGTGGATACTAATTACTATTATATCTATACGTTGACCGACAGTGTAAAAAAACCGGTATTGCGTAAAGCAGGAATAAACTCGCTGACAATAAAACATAAATTAAATGGAGATATTGTTTATTATAAAGACAGTACACCTGTTTTTATTGATCGCAACAGAGATAGAATCCTTGCTAAAAAAGATTCCGCTTTAGAAACAGGAGCTAAAGTTGAAGACCGGAGAGACAACTACTATTCCGTTGCAGGAGCAGTTACCGGTTTATGGCAAAATTACAGTCCCTTAAAAACAGAAAGGAATGGTGATGGCTCCTTCGAAAAAAATCCAACGGAGCAATATCTGAGTTTAATAACGCTGAGTATCGACTTCAATTTATGGAAAGGCGGCTATATTAACGTAAGTCCGGAAATTGCCGTAGGTAACGGCTTGGGTGATGGTGCCGGACTGGCATCTTATCCTAATTCTTTATATGGTTTCCCTGGAAACAAACCTTACTTATTAAAGACCCAGCTAAGGCAGAATTTCGATTTCTCTGCAAATACTCAAAATAAAATTCAGTCAATAGACATTATTGCCGGACGTGTTATTCTTCAGGAAATGTTTGATGTTAATCCATACGCAAATGACCCCCGGCATGATTTTTTAAATTTCATGCATAATATGCAGGGAGCCTGGGATGCCAGCACAACTGCATACGGCTATACACATGGCGTGGCGGTGAATACAGCATTTAAAAAAGGGTTTTTTAACATAGCAGCGGTCTCTGTAAACGATGAAGCCGGTGGGCCTGCAACTGATAAAAACTTTCAAAAAGGATATAGTATAAATGCTCAATATGTTTATCCTTTTGTAATTGCAGGGAGGAATGGCTCCATTCGCATTTTCGCGTTTTACAATAAGACTTTATCGGGATCCTATGACTGTTATGGTTTCAATGCCGATTCCCTGGCAAGTTTTGAAAATTTGCGTGAATAGAGAGCAAAGTTTGGCGGTTATTTAGATATGAATTACAATTTATTTAAAGACATCGGAATGTTTGCCAGAGTGAGCTGGAATGATGGGAAAACCGAAAGTTGGGGATACTCTCAGGCAGACTTTAGCGCTAATGTGGGCATAACAATGAAGCCGAAGTTTTTTATAAATAATAACGATTTATTTGGTCTTTGTGCTTCTTACACGACCATAAGTAAGGGGCAGCAAAAATATTTAACGGATGGGGGTAGCAATTTTATGATTGGTAATAATGGTCTTGAGAAATATGCACCGGAAATAGTTATTGAAACTTTCTACAGTTTTAATTTGGTAAAAAACTTATTTATTTCACCCAATTATCAATTTATTATGAATCCCGGCTATGAAAATCTGCGCGGTAATACGCATGTTTACGGTATCAGGGTTAATCTGGATTTTTGATTTAATTGTGTATAATAATGATATAATTATTACAACAATGTCATCCCGCTTGGCTTTCGCCCAAGATGGATCTTGTTTATAATAAGGAACAGGTATGAACTAATATCCAAATATTGGAACGCAGATAACGCCGATAAATATGATGAACACAGATAAAATCATATTTAATCATAACAATCAGCGTCATCTGCGTTCGGAATTTATTTCATACACCATCCTAAGCGAAAATGTTTCATGAATCAATATCCTTCTCAAGTTGAGTTGAATTATAAAATGTTTTTTTACACGATTTTTTTAGAGAATATAAAAACAGTATAAATTATGTACATTAAATCAGATTCACATTCGGTGGGCATGTCGAAACTTTCTCTCCCGGAGTTCAATCGACTCTCAGCACTGGTTTATGAGCAATGTGGAATAAAGCTGCCTCCTGCAAAAAAGATATTGCTTGAAAGCCGCTTAAACAAACGACTCAGAGCACTGAATATGACTTCTTTCAGTGATTATATCAGTTACCTGACAAGCACTGAGGGGATGAGCAATGAATTAATCCTTATGATTGATGAGGTAACAACTAATAAAACGGATTTCTTTCGTGAGCCCCATCACTTCGAATTTCTGCGTGAATATATTTTACCCGAATTTTCCAAAAATTCATCGCGAAGGCAATTCAGGATTTGGAGTTCTGCCTGTTCGTCAGGTGAAGAGCCTTATACACTGGCCATGGTATTGCATGATTATGTTCAGGAACACCACAGCTTTGATTATACTGTATATGCCAGTGATATTAGTACTGAAATTTTACAGAAGGCGGTAAAAGCTGTATATGCTATGGAGCGTGTCGCCTTAATTCCTACAGCCGTTAAACAGAAATATTTTCTAAAAAGTAATGACCAGAATAAACCTACGGTGCGCGTTATTCCTGCTTTGCGAAATAAAGTACACTTCCAGCGCCTTAATCTGATGGATAAGCAATTGGATATTGATGGCGGTTTGGATGTGGTTTTTTGCCGTAATGTGTTGATCTATTTTGACAGGGAGACACAGCAGGAAGTTTTGCAGAAACTTGTCGGGAAATTAAAAACAGGAGGCTATTTATTTATCGGGCATTCTGAATCGCTTTTCCAATTGGACCTTCCAATCATACAGATAAAACCAACAGTTTTTCAAAAAAAATAAACTTTAAATAACAAAATAAAACTTAGTGTCTTAGCGCCTTTGCGGCAAAATAAACAATATGAAAAAATCAACTTCGCTTACCGATACAGATGATTATTTACTATCCGAAATAAAAAAGCGGCTGGAAGAAAAAAACGAACTCTTACAATCACAAGCAACTCTTTTGGCGGAGATGGAGGAAATGAACAGGCAGCTTCGTGATGTGGAAAAGGTGAAATCTAGTTTTTTGTCGAATATAAGAAACGAAATTAACAATCCTCTGGCATCTATCATCGGGCTTGCACAGCAGTTAATGACAGGTTCAGGATTTAAAGAAGAGCAGATAAAGCGCATCGCTTTTCTGATTAATAAAGAAGCTTTTTCCCTCGACTTCCAACTGAAAAATATTTTTGCTGCCGCTGAAATTGAAGCTGGCGAAGTGAACCCAAAGCCTGCCATGGTGGATGCGGCTGAACTTATTCAGGATCAAATTGACTATTTTGCTGAAAAAGCTGCACAAAATGGCGTTCGTTTGAACTTCACTTTTTCGCCGGACAATCTCATTTTTGCAACAGATCCGTATATGCTGCAAAATATAGTTATGAATTTAATTGCCAATGCCATTGAGTTTAGCAATAAAGATGGGGTTGTTAATATCAGTGCAGTTATTGAAGATGATTCAATTCACCTAAGCATTGAGGATTTTGGTAAAGGGATTGAATCATCTGAATACAAACATATTTTTAATCGTTTTCACCAAATTGAATACGGAAGCACAAAAAAACATCTGGGTCATGGCCTTGGCTTGTCAATAGTTAAAGAATTTGTGGATTGTCTGCATGGTGAACTAATTATTGAATCAGAAAAAGGGAAAACAACTATTGTGAAAATAACTCTTCCTGCTTTTTCAGCAGATCAGATACCGGAGGGGTTTTCAACTGGAAATGATGTTTTATTTAGCGCTGAGGAAGTATTGTAGATGGAAAACATTAAAGACCAAGGTATAGGAAAGCATTACTTATACCAATCCAATATTTTTGTATCTAACAAACCATTTCAGATTGAAACCATTTTGGGCTCATGTGTTGCCGTGTGCTTGTACGACCAACGTAATAAATACGGAGGCATGAATCATTTTATGGTTCCCCTATGGAATGGCTCAGGTTTGGCTTCTCCAAAATTTGGCAATATAGCCATTGAAAACTTAATTGAAAATATGCTGGCCCTGGGATCTCAAAAAAGAGAACTTGTAGCTAAATTATTTGGCGGTGCAAATCAGTTCGATTATAAAAATGATGTTCTGGCTGTTGGTCAACGCAATATCCAGATAGCAAAGAGCATGATGGAGAGCCTTCGGATTCCGGTTCTTTCCGAAAGTCTGGGTGGCACTCAGGGAAGAAAAATAGTATTTGATACCGCTACCGGGCAGGTGTTAATGAAATATATTGTTAAACAAAATGGCTAAAAAGATTTGAAATGAAAAAGATCCGTATTTTAATTGTCGATGATTCTGCTGTAATTCGCCAGTCTTTAGCCTATATCTTTTCTACTGATGTTGAGTTGGAGGTGATTTCAACAGCTTCTGACCCTTATATTGCTGCAGCAAGAATTGCAGAGGACATCCCTGACGTAATTACCCTGGATATTGAAATGCCACGTATGGATGGGCTTACCTTTCTTCGTAAAATCATGTCGCAGCACCCCATCCCTATTGTTATCATTTCCAGTTTGACTGCAAAAGGCAGTGAATCGGCTATATTGGCAATGGAATATGGTGCTGTTGCTGTTCTGAAAAAACCCATGTTGAATTCCGACCTGAAAGGTGAAGCCGCACAAACAATTATTGAAGTGGTAAAAGCTGCCGCTCATGCAAACGTAAGAAGAAGAGGGATAAATGCCGGAATGCATTCAGTGGTATCCAAAGCCCCGTTCAGTGAGAGTATGGCACAAACTACCGATAAGGTTATAGCTGTTGGCGCTTCTACCGGTGGTACCGAAGCCATCCTTGATTTTTTAAAAGCAACTCCCATTGATACAAATGGGATTGTAATTGTTCAGCACATGCCCGAGGTTTTTACACGTTCATTCGCCGAACGATTAAATAATATCTGTAGTATTACAGTTAAAGAGGCCGCTCATGGCGATACTGTTATCAGGGGCAGGGCATTGATCGCGCCCGGCAATAAGCATATGCGGTTAAAGCGGAGCGGTGCCCGGTATTACGTGGAGTTAAATGATGAACCACATGTGAATCGTCATCGCCCCTCAGTGGATGTGCTTTTTAAAAGTGTGGCTAAATACGCCGGCAAAAATGCGATTGGAGTTATTATGACCGGCATGGGTGGAGATGGCGCTGCCGGCATGCTTGAAATGCATCAGGCAGGGGCTTACACAATTGCTCAGGATGAAGCATCCTGCGTTGTATTTGGTATGCCTAAAGAAGCAATTAAATTAGGAGGTGTTTCCAAAATATTGCCTCTCAACCTTATTTCTAACCATGTGCAACTCATGATTGAAAAAGGGTAATAGTGTCAAGTCAAGTTTGTTTTGTCGCATTGTTGGTCATTCCGAACTTGTTTCGGAATCTTATGGATGCTGAAACAAGTTCAGCATGACTTTAGGATATTTCACGATTGACATGACAATAGTATATTCCATAAAAAATATAAAATCTACTGATCTAAATCATTTTTCAGGATTTTTGTAATACCTAGTTTCACACTCGTTAAAGTTTCTTTTAACGTTTGTTATTTACTAAAAATGGAAACGTTATAATTTTTTTTTAAAACACGGTTTTTTAAACTGATAATTAATTTTAAACCGACAAAAAATGAGCATAACATCTTTCGATTTTACCCAAGCCAGATTTAAACATTTAAACTGGAAATTCAGACTCAGGGCTTTCCTTGACGGCAAGGAAACAATTACTAAAGAACAAGCTGTTTCACATCACGATTGTGACCTGGGGAAATGGCTTTATTCCACAGGTATTGAAAAATATAAACAGTATAGTGAAATGCATGAATTAGAAAAAATTCACGAATTGCTTCACTTACAAATTAAAAAAATTGCTTATCTGCTTTAGACATGCTGTCTTTTATTGTTTTGT
>JAVHPR010000296.1:0-11391 GCA_036170695.1 Bacteroidia bacterium | reverse complement strand
AGATAGGGACAGCGTTATAGTGGATTATTAATTTGCACCGAAACTTTAGTTACTTCATTTATAGATTCTCGGCCTTTTTCTACGGAGTCTGCTGCCTTTTGTGAACTTTCCAGTAATGAGTGTGCTTTTTGATTTGAAATCAATACGGTTTGCCTCACCTCTTCCACCGTAGTTGTGGTTTCAGATACGGCAGTAGCTGTTTCTGATGCTCCTGTTGAAATTTCGGTAACAGTACTCAGTATTTCTGATGCCGATGTTCCCAATACAGTCACCCCATTCCTGATTTCGGCAGCTATTTTTTTAAGCATATTTAACATCGAAAATGCCAGCAAAACTGATAATAGTACGATGCCTAATCCCAGGATTAATAGTGTGTAATCTACAGTTTTTAATAAGGTTTTATTATTATTTTCAAATTCATCTGAGATACCAGACAAATCCTCCACCAGTTTCAAAGTAATTATATCATTACTTGCGTATAAAGGATTTTGAACATTGTCAATAAAATTGCGAGCCTCCTGAATTTTCCCATGGCTTACAAGTGGTTTTAAAGTATTTATATTTTTGCTATAATTCTTCACATTTGCACTTATGTTTTTAAATAATAATTGTTGAGCCGGAAATAATATTAATGAATTATCAATAATAGTTAATTGTGACTCTATTTCGGTAATTGCCTGTTTTAAGTTATTTATTAAAGAATCTCCGGATAATGCATCTTTTGTAAATAAGTACTCCAATGTTAAAGAACTAAGTTCGCTTTCATCTTTATGAAACTTATATAAATCTATCGTTACATGTTCCAGCTGAATCATATCATCATGCAAACTATTTACCCGTCTGATACATGAAAATGAAACAATTATCAAAATTAAAATTGAGACAATTATTATTCCGGAACCGAATAGTAATTTTTTTTTGGTGCTAAGTTTCATTGATGATTTCATTTATTCGTTCTAAGTTTAATTTTTTTTAAAAAATATTTGGTTTTGAGATATTAATGCGATCAAGGGTTGGATAAAACAACAAATCGTGCTGTCACCCTGAGCCTGTCGAAGGGTGTGCGATGGCCTGCCCACATACTTCGACAGGCTCAGTATGACCTATGCACATGACTTTTATTTGAACTCTTGATTCGCATTATTACTAAAAAGATTCCTCCACGGAATTTAAACTAAACGATTGAACGTGGTCGGAATGGTCTGAAACACGTCAAAGCAAATTACAGATTAAATTTACCAATAATTTCCTTCAGGCTCTGTCCCAGTTTGTTCAAGTCCTGGGCAGCGGCTTGTGCTTGTTTTATACCTGCTACATTTTGTTCGCTCGCCAGTTTGATATTGGTCATGGCAGGAACAATTTGTTCCATACCGGACATCTGCTGTTGATTGGAGGATGAAATCTGTAGAGAAGCCTGCGCTGTTTCCTCAACATTTTCAGCCAAAAGCTCAATAACTTCGCTGCTTTGAGCCACGAGTATTCTTCCTTCATTTACTGTTTTCGAACCCTGTTCCGTCACTCCTACCGCTTGATTTACCGACTTATTAATTTCATTTAAAATTTCTTTTACCTGGATAGTTGCTTTTTTCGACTGGTCGGCTAAGCTTCGGATTTCTCGCGCAACCACAGTAAATCCTCTTCCATGTTCCCCTGCTTTGGCGGCTTCAATAGCTGCATTTACCGCCAGTAAATTAGACTGATCGGCAATATCTGATACACTGGAAGTAATTTCTCCAATGGTTCGGTTTTGCTCAGATAATTTCAATACTGTTTCTGAAATAATATTCATCTGATTTTCAATTTTCTTCATGGAGGCTATCACCTCATTAATAGATGTCCTGCCTTTTTCAACTGAGTCAGCAGCATTTTGTGAGCTTTCCAGTAATGCTTGTGCTTTTTGACTCGAAATCAATGCTGTTTGCCTCACCTCTTCCACGGTAGTAGTAGTTTCAGAAACAGAAGTAGCTGTTTCTGATGCTCCGGTTGAAATTTCCGTAACCGTACTTAGTATTTCTGCTGCAGATGTTCCCAATACATTTACCCCATTTTTAATGTCGGAAGTAATGTTCTTCAGTTTTTCAACCATGGCCTTTAAAGCATTTGCCAATTGACCTGTTTCATCTTTTTGGTTTATGTCGATGGTGACAGTTAAATCACCCTGAGCTACGGCTTCGGCTAATTTAACACCTTTTGCAAGTGGGATTGTTATCGATCTGCTGATAATGACCCCTAAAACTATCGAAATAATTACTCCAATCAGTATAACAATTAATAGTAAGCGCACCGCCTGACTGCTTTGGTTTTCAGCTAACAAATTAGCATTTTCCGCACCCTTATCGTTAATAGCAATCAATTGATGTAATAAGCTTTCCGCTTTTGCATATGGTTCTTCAATGTTCACTCTTGCATAGTCGTTCAATGCATTATTTGTATGAACATTTTTTTTGACATCGGATTTTTCTGCCAGCTTAATAAAATCTTCGTGATGTTTCCACCATTCGTTCCAGGTCAGCACAAACTCCTTCCAAACGACAGATTCTTCGGCAGTTTGAGGAATTGATAAATATATTTTCCAGGCATCGTCAATTCGTGCTTTTGCGGAATCGAAACGGATAGATTCTGCCTTTATTAACTCTGGAGTATTATCACCGGACAACAATGCATTCTGACCGGCAAAGACAACCGCCTGAGCTTCGCTGATAGTTAATAATGACTTAATGCTTGGCAAATTGTTTTCAAAGATTTCATCTTGTTGAGCTTGAATCACATTCATTCCGTTGTACCCGATATACCCAATAGCCAATGCAACCAATAAAATGCTTGAAAAGCCAATTATTAGTTTGTTTCCAATTTTAATGTTGTTAAAATTCATAAAGTTTTTTTATTTGTTTACTATTATTTGTTTACTGGCAAGCAATTGAGCAGCATTAAGCAATATAAGCCCTTCAGGAGTAACCCCTGAAATATATTCAGCAGCAATATTGTCGATGGTCAATGGCGCCGGGCTTAATGTGTTATGAAGCAGTACAGTATTTCCTAAAATTGAATCGGCCACTATCCCGAATTCCATTTTTTCATTTTTGAGTAATATTACTTTATTCAGTTCTGTTAAACCGCTTTCTCTCAAATTAAAAAGGATTTTTAAATTTATTATTGAAACAATTCTTCCGCGTAAATTAATGACTCCCATTACAAATAAGGGTGCCCCGGGAATCACTGTTATATCTTTGAGCGAAAATACTTCTGATACATATTCCTCATCAAAGGCATATCTTTCAGATGCCAATAAAAACTCAACAACAGATGTAGTTTCACCTGTTAACTGATTTTCAATATCTTTTCTAACGGCTGTTTTTTTTGCCCGTTCTAAAAGTATTTCCTTTTCACTTTTCATTTATATAGTATTTGTGCATATAGTCGGAATTAATATTAACACGTCATTGCGAAGGAGGCACGACTGAAGCAATCTCTTTGAGTATATGAGATTGCTTCGGGTGAAAAACCCTCGCAATGACGCTTCGTTTGTGAGTTTTTTCTTAATTATTCGATAATGAATCATAATTTTATATAGTATTAATCATGCTTTCGGCTAATGCTTTAATTCTTCCGGCAGTAATCCCCTCCGACTCAGGAACTATTTCATGAGCATCATATTCTTCAAGCAAATCAACCACTGTCCCATATTGTTTGATGGCTAATTGCTTTTTATCTTCTTTTAAAAAAATATCTCCCAGCATCAAATGAGACAAAATGTGTTTGTTGTTCAAATATATTGCCTTTTTTAATATGTTTTCCGATTCCTGTAAATCATTTTGTTCATTCAAAAAACTTGCATAGAGATAATACATTTCAGGTGTTACCTTCTTATTTAAAATAATTTTTTTAATACTTTCCACGCCTTCAGTCGGATGTGATGAGTTAGCATAGGATTTTATCAATAAAGCAAAGATTTCTTTATCCAATTCCCCTTTACCGATGAGTTGCAAACAACTTTCTATGCATTGCCGATATTGCCCCTGATGAAATAGTTGATCAGGGGTATTTACAACAGAATTTTTCTTCTCAACAGATTGAGTAAGCGGGATTACCTTTTTTTCAATCGTTTTAATGATTTTCTTTACATCCGTCCTTTTTGCATCTTTTTTTGCAGGGACAAACTGGTCAGATTGAAATAATCCGGTCGCCCGGTTTTTTATATTGCTTATGGTCTTAGTTGTTTTCTGA
This sequence comes from Bacteroidia bacterium, assembly GCA_036170695.1. Taxonomy (GTDB): domain Bacteria; phylum Bacteroidota; class Bacteroidia; order 2-12-FULL-35-15; family 2-12-FULL-35-15; genus 2-12-FULL-35-15. The sequence continues at coordinate 7,167 of JAVHPR010000296.1, read as the reverse complement.
TAAAATATCCCATTCATAAATGTCACTCTTTCGAAATCAGAAAAATAATCATCACTTAACTCCACCTGGCTGGTGATCAGCCATGCATTTTCTTTCAATGAATTATAAAATCTCTTGCTTACCTCGTGTATTACCTTCGGAGTAAAATACATCATTACATTTCTGCAAAAAATAACATCCATTGCATCGGTGTTGGTAAGACTTGATGGATATGAGTTTTGACAGAGATTCAAATAAGAAAAAGTGACCATTTTTTTTATCTCCGGGGAAATCCTCCACAACCTGCCTGAAACTTTAAAATATTTATTTTTAATTTCAGGGGCTGTATCTCTGAACGACCATTCGGTATATTCACCATCCAGAGCCTTTTGAATTGCATTGGGACTAATATCCGTAGCTAAAATTGTAATGTCCCAATCGGATAAGGATGGAAAATTTTCTTTCAGAATAATTGCAAGAGTATAAGGTTCTTCGCCTGAACTGCAACCCGCACACCATATTCTTATTTGCTTGGTATTGTATTGATGCTGAATTAGGTCTGGGATAATTTTTTGAATAAATAAATCCAATGCGGTTCTTTCTCTAAAAAAGTAGGTTTCACCGATTGTCAGATGAGCTGACAATGTTTTTAATTCTATGTTTGTTAAGGTTGATTCTAATAACCAGGACTGTATTTCAGGAAGACTTGTACCAATTTTCAACTCCTTAGCAGCAGCTATTACACACCTTTCCAAATCGTTATACTGACTTGGCAGATAGTTCAGTCCAAATAGTTCCGCTATTTTTTCACTTATATTCCCTAAGTATTCTTCTATTTTCATGAACCATCGTTATGTGATAACCGAGTTTCCATAATTTTCTTTAATTCAATTTCTTCTGATTTACTTAATACATTTTCTAAGTCATAAATAAAAATAATCCCATTATCATCACGTAAAATAGTTAAGTATTTCAAGCCGCCATCAATATCTTTTGAGTTTTTAAAATCATCGGCATCAGGCAAAAGAATACCTTCAACCTCGTCCGCTATTAAAACCAATTTCCTGTCGGATGTGTTTACAATAATAAACCTGTTGTTTATTTTTACTTCTTGTAAAGGGTAGCTCAGCCGGCTTCTTAAATTTATCACAGCAATTAATTCACCATGATAATCAATCACACCTTCAATAAAACCGGGAGCATCTGATAATTTTGTGATAGTTTGAGCTCTGATTACCTGCTCAACACTCTGCAAGGGAATGGCAAAACGTTGTTCGTCAATAACGAAAACAAATATTTCCGGAGAATTGGCTGCCATAAACGGTTTGATATAAATAATATGACAATGTTCAGTTAATTATAAAAAAAGACGCAATGTCATGTCGAGGTTTGCCGAGACATCTTTTTATTACTAAAAAGATTCCTCCACTTCGGTCGGAATGACCTAAAATACGTCAAAGCAAATTTAAATAACAGTGGTATATTTTGTTCGAGCACAAAAGATTTCTATCTTTTTGTGAAAACTTATTACTATTCCACTGTAACGGATTTAGCTAAATTCCTAGGCTGATCAACATTACAACCTCGCATCACAGCTATATGATAGGATAATAACTGTAATGGAACTACCGAAACCAAAGGCACTAATATTTCATCGGTTTCAGGGATTTCAATGGTATAATCAGCCATTGCTTTTACCTGTGTGTCTCCTTCGGTAACAATAGCCACAATTTTTCCTTTTCGAGCCTTTACTTCCTGAATATTACTGACCACCTTTTCATAGGATGCCCCTTTTGTTGCAATTACAAATACCGGCATTTCTTCATCAATCAATGCAATTGGCCCGTGCTTCATTTCCGCAGCAGGATAGCCTTCAGCATGAATATAGGAGATCTCTTTTAATTTCAAAGCTCCTTCTAATGCAACCGGGAAAGAATATCCGCGCCCCAGGTACAATGCATTTGTTGAGTTTTTATAAACGTCCGCAATGTATTTTATTTTATCGTTGGTTTTCAATACACGCTCCACTTTACCCGGAATAGCCTCTAATTCGTTTATTAATTGGTGAAAACGTGATGAAGTGATTGTTCCCTTCAAAAAAGCAATTCTCAGTGCCATTAATACAAGAACCGTTATTTGTGCTGTAAACGCTTTGGTGGATGCAACCCCTATTTCTGGTCCTGCATGTGTATAAGAACCCGCATGTGTGGCACGCGCGATGGAGGAACCTACTACATTACAAATACCAATAATGGTTGCTCCTTTTGATTTGGCAAGATCGATTGCTGCCAACGTATCCGCTGTTTCGCCTGATTGAGAAATAGCAATCACCACGTCATCTTCATAAATAATGGGGTTGCGATAACGAAACTCCGAAGCATATTCAACCTCTACCGGAATGCGTGTTAAATCTTCAAATAAGTATTCAGCAACTAAAGCTGCGTGCCAGGAGGTGCCACAGGCAACAAAAATAATACGTTTTGCGTTTAAAAATTTTTGTTCATACTCGGCAATACCACCAAGATAAACAACATCTTTTTCAGAACTAACTCTGCCACGCATACTGTCTTTGATAGAATGGGGCTGTTCATATATCTCCTTTAACATAAAATGATCGTACCCCCCTTTTTCCAAAGCCTCCAGCTTCATCTCCAGTTCCTGTATGTAGGGAGTCTTGTCTTTATTCCTAATCGTCTTAATTTTAAGTTCTTTCCCACGTTCAATAAATGCTATCTCCTCATCTTCCAGATAAACTACATTTTTTGTGTATTCAATAATTGGCGTGGCATCCGATGCAATAAAAAACTCGTCAACACCAACGCCAATCACCAATGGACTTCCTTTTTTTGCTGCAATCAATTCGTTAGGATTTTCTTTTGAAAGAATTACGATTGCATACGCTCCAACAACCTGATTCAAGGCTTTAAGAACAGCCTGCCCTAAGCGAATATTTTCTTTTTGCTGAATATCTTCAATCAAGTGAATAAGCACTTCCGTATCGGTATCACTCAAAAACACATGACCGCGTTCTATCAATTCTTTTTTTAAGGAAGCATAATTTTCAATGATACCATTATGTATCATCACTAAATTCTTAGACCCTGAATAATGCGGATGTGCATTTACATCATTAGGTACCCCGTGAGTAGCCCAACGCGTATGCCCAATTCCAATGGTTCCGTTTACATTTTTCTGGGAAACAAAATTCGCTAATTCAGCAACCTTGCCTTTGCATTTGTAAACGTTTAAATTAATAGCATGAGAGATTGAGTCTTCATCAATTAAAGCAACGCCCGCACTGTCATAACCTCTGTATTCAAGACGCTGCAATCCCTTAATAAGAATTGGATATGCCTGTCTGTTTCCGATGTAAGCAACTATTCCGCACATTTTTTTAGTATTGAGATGTGAGATTTGAGAATTGAGAATGAGATTTATTCTTCATTTTAAAGAATCTAAAATATCTAACATCTCCTATCTAACATCTCACGTCTATTTGATTATTTTACTGTAATTTTGTAAACGATATATTTAGTTTCATCCGATAAGCGCTACTGCTGCCACCTCCACCTATCACCAGCCTGTGTGCATTTATCTGTCCGCCGGATGCCATTAGTTCCAAACCATTGTTTTTTCTTTTGCCGGTAAGTACTTGCTGAATATAGCGTGCAATATTAAAATGGTATTCGTGGGTACTTGAATTATATGTTCCTCCAAAGTAACTGTCCCCTTCACTATAATCGGGTAATAGGTAGTTGCTGCCATCATCATTAATTCCAAACAACGTTAACCTTGCAGGAGCCGCAAATGTGTCGAGCTGGTAAGTGGCGCCAAGATCCACTTTAATCACAAGTTCCGCTTTATTAATTGCTATAGGACCTGATTTTATCCAGTTCATAATGTAGGGCGTTTCAATTTTAGTTTTTACACCTGCCATTGATTGAATGAACACCACATCATTTTGTAACGGAGGTGAGCCGCCTAATTGTGCTGCAAGGCTGATATCAATATTGCCGGGAGAGTAATCATGGTAAAAGCGAGAAAAACGTGCTACACTACCCAAAGCTAAATCATATTTCAAAGAATCATTTAAAGGCTCACTGGTATTGTGGTAGTAAAGGGTAAGTTTAGATTGCACATCGGCCATCTTAAAATGTAAAATATTACCATCTCCTGAAAATAAGACCGGCGTATTTTCGGTAGTAATATAAAGCCCTTTCATAATACTTTGAAAAGCAGTATTGGTGGCTAAATTAGATGGCTGGTCTATGATAGTCTGCCAAAAAAGAGTATTAAGCGGTATCCGAAGCTGGGGTTTCAGCACTACATTTGAAATAGTAATACTTGTTTTTGGTTGAGGAATAAAACCGTAATTATTCGCCAAATCGGAAGCTGTGTTCATAGCCAGCGTTTTATTTGAGAAATAACTATTTTCCAATAAAACAGGCTCAGTTACTTCATATACGCTTACATTTTGCTGGACGCGAAGTTTTTTTCCATAACAGGCTGTATCGTAAACTAAAGCTAAAATTACCGAGTCAATTACAGGACCTGTTCCAAATGAAGGCGCATTGGTTGGTAATCGCAACTGAGTGTATAACGAAGCTGTTGCTTTCCCAAACACAGGATCCTGATAATAACCAATCAAGGCGTCTGCGGTAATGATAAGAGATTCATCGGTACGCATTGAATCCACCTTTACTGTTTTAGTGAACAATGATGTTGTATCAACGTAACTAACGTTTAATAGATCGTTGGCAGGCTGCACGTTCAATCCAACCACGCTGGATTCATCACATGAGGTGAGCCCTATCGAAAAACTAAGGAGTAGAATTAAAAAAAAATTTGCCCCAAGCACCGGGGGCAAATTTTTGTATGTTCTTTTGTTATATAAAATCATAAAATAATTAATCAACCAATTCGGCCACCTCTTCAAGCACCTCATCATAAAACCCTGAATACGCAGCAATATATTCATCACCTACCATATAATCAAGTACCGGCTTGCCCGATTTTTTGATGTATTTTTCTAAATCGGGATGAATTTTCGCGCTTCCTTTAATTACGCCATCAGCTAAATCAATAGCCAGTTTACTAACATTTACAAAAGTAGGGTTTTTATATAATTCCACGTCTGATTTTTCAATTCCCTCGAACATTACTTTTTTTGCAAAATCTTTGTGCAAAGGAGTTGTAAACTCATCATCATAAACCGAATAAACAATTTTAGTATCGGCAAATAATGGGTTATCTTTAAATGATTTCTTTAAATAAAGCGCTGTTAAACTAGTCATCCAGCCATGTAAATGCACAATATCGGGAGACCAGCCTAATTTATTAACAGTTTCAATTACGCCGCGACAAAAGAAAATGGCACGTTCGTCATTATCGGCAAAATGTTCTCCCTTTTTATCTGTCAGAACGTGTTTGCGTTCAAAATACTCTAAATTGTCAATAAAATAAACCTGCATACGTGCCGACTGAATAGAAGCCACTTTTATAATCAATTGGTGATCGGTATCGTCAATAATCAAATTCATACCGGATAAACGAATTACTTCATGCAATTGATTGCGTCTTTCGTTGATACATCCGTACTTTGGCATAAATGTTCTTATCTCTTTTCCTCGCTCTTGTATTCCTTGTGGTAATTTTCGGCCAATTATGCCCATTGGAGTTTCGTCTAGATAGGGGGTAACTTCTTGTGATACAAACAAAACTCTCGCTTTCTTCTTCATAGGAGTGGGATTTAAGGTTAGATTGTTAAAAAAGTACACAAAAGTAATGAAAAAAAATCGATATTTCAAAGTAATAATATTAGATTTGACCTCTTGTCTCTGGAAACGGCTCTTTTAAGATTAATTTTAACCTTTTTAAAACCTTTTTTTTGCCTGATGATTGTTTTTAATTCGGCACAACAGCTAAAAAGCCACCTGAATAACGTAAAAAAACAACGAAATATTGTTGGTTTTGTACCAACCATGGGCGCTTTGCATCCTGGGCATACTTCACTTATAAATGCCGCGAAAACTCAAAGTGATATAGTAGTATGCAGTATTTTTGTTAACCCTACCCAGTTTAACGACCAGAACGACCTTCAAAACTACCCACGGACGTTTGAAGCAGATTGCCAATTATTGGAAGCCGCAGGCTGCGATATTGTTTTTATCCCCGAAGTATCCGAAATATATTCTTTGGAGGAGCTGGAATTAAAAAAACAAAAGATTGAAGACAAAAGCTGGACAGAAGGTAAAACGGTAGATTTTGGGATGTTGGTAAAAGTAATGGAAGGGGAGCATCGCCCCGGACATTTTAATGGTGTGGCACAGGTGGTGAGCAAATTATTCAGAATTGTGATGCCCGACAAAGCTTTTTTCGGACAAAAAGACTTTCAGCAATTAGCTGTCATCCGAAGCATGGTAAAACAATTAGAAATGCAAATTGAAATTATTTCATGCCCTATCATAAGAGAAAAAAATGGTTTGGCAATGAGTTCGAGAAATGAAAGGTTAACGACTCAGGAAAGAAATATCGCTTCTTTGATTTCACAAACGCTATTTAATGTAAAAGAATTCCAAACAAAAAAAACGATTTCCGAACTAAAAGAGTTTGCTTCTGCTCAATTTAAAACCGAACCACAAATTCGTCCCGAATATTTTGAAATTTCTGATGCTGACTCTTTGCAACCTATCTCCGATTTCAAACAAGCCAAAAGCGCTGTTGCCTGTGTTGCCATCAAAATAGGTAATGTGCGACTGATTGATAATGTTGTTTTGTATTAGTATACGGCGGGACTTACAAAGCTCCATTCTGTAACTTGCAGCAAATTGAACTCCTACCCATCTTACAACGTAACCGGGTGCGAAAAAGATTAAGAATCAATACTTTAACCCTTCCCTCAAAACAACAACAAACACCCCAAACACGACAAAAATTACCTTTTATACTTTTTCAGACACACAAATCTCGTTTTTTAGAATTTTAAGCCTAATTTTACCAATGAAAACTAAAGCCAATAAAAATGATAAAAAAAACTACAATTAAAAAATTAAACTCCTTAAAATTTACACTTATGAAAACAAAAAAAACAATTTTATTTTCCACCGCAGCAATTTTGGCGCTTGGATTAATGTCATAGGTATATACGCTTAGAGCGCATTTTTAATTCATTGATTTTAGGCGTTTAGG
>JAVHPR010000295.1:0-2219 GCA_036170695.1 Bacteroidia bacterium | reverse complement strand
CCTGACGTGTGGGAGTCTGCGCGATTTAGGAGCATTTTTCTGGCTTCGGGTTTTTTCTGCTCCCAAGCATTGTCCACGCCCGCCCACACGCAGGTAACGCAAACCGTTAGGCAACCCCTTGCTTGATTGCAGATAAAAAATTGCCTTATAATCATGGTTTGGAGATACAAAAATGAAATTACCCCTAAACCAAATTCTCAAAGGCGATTGTGTTGAAAACCTAAACTCATTGCCTGAAAAATCCATTGACTTAATTTTTGCTGACCCGCCCTACAATTTACAGTTACAAAATGAATTACATCGTCCTAACATGAGCAAGGTTGACGCTGTTGACGACAATTGGGATAAGTTTGATTCCTTTGAAGTGTATGATGACTTTACCCGTAAATGGCTAACTGCTTGCAAAAGAATATTGAAACCCACTGGTTCAATTTGGGTAATTGGTTCTTATCACAATATTTTCCGAGTTGGGGCAATTATGCAGGATTTAGGCTTTTGGACGTTGAATGATGTTATTTGGGTAAAAACTAATCCAATGCCTAATTTTCGTGGCGTGAGATTTACTAATGCCCATGAAACAATGATTTGGGCAAGTTCAGGAAAGGGCGCAAAATATACATTTAATTATCAGGCTTTGAAAGGCTTGAATGAAGAAAAACAAATGCGTTCTGATTGGTGGTATCTTTCATTGGCTACAGGTTCAGAACGTATCAAAGATGAAAATGGCGACAAGGCACATTCCACGCAAAAGCCAGAAGCATTGTTATATCGAGTTATTCTTTCATCGAGTAATCCAAATGATGTTGTCTTAGACCCATTTTTTGGAAGCGGTACAACAGGAGCAGTAGCAAAACGCCTGCATCGAAATTGGATTGGGCTTGAAAGAGAAGAAAAGTATATAAAAGTCGCACAAAAAAGAATTGACGCAATTCAGCCAGAGATATTTGATACACAAACTTTTGATGTAAGAAGCAAAAGTAAGTCTGCGCCAAAAGTAGAATTTTCTTTGCTTGTGGAAAACGGTTTTTTACAAGCAGGTCAAAACTTGTTTTTTGCAAAAGATAAGTCTCGCTCGGCAACAATCAAACCTGACGCACGGATTCGTACTATGGATGGTTTTGAAGGAAGTATTCATCAGGCAGGCAGTCATTATATGAACGGCTCTCCCTGCAATGGATGGGAGCATTGGTATTTACAGGAAAATGGCGGCTTAATTAGTTTGGATGATGTTCGTAAAAAATACAGGATTGAAAAAGGGCTTTTCGATGAGCAACCAAGTTAAAGGAATTATCCGCATGACTGTTATGCAAATGTTGGACGATAGCATGTCGCCCGCAAACATTCGCAAGATAACAGAGAAGCACGAAGAAAAAGTTCATTTTGTCCCGATAAGATACCGAATTATGGGTGGTATTTTACAAGGCTTGAACATTAAGTTTGGCAATTTCATCGAACAACTATTGAGAAACATTATCGAGATTGATACCAGCGTTCAGGTGATGGAAGATTCTGGAAAGAAAATTAAACTATTCTTTACTCACCAGACCGACGCTCTTATTGATACATATATAACCGACAGACAGTTATCCAACAGCCCCGAAGATTGCACAGAAATTTTCAATGCTTTGTTGGAAGAAATATTAGCAATTGAAAGCAAGGCTACTAACGAGCAACGTCAAGGAATTACAAAAGACGTTGACGGATTATTTCAAACTTCTGATGGTCTGATTGTTTATACAGAATTGAAATATAACGATGACCACGATACTGGCAAGTTTGTTGATATAAATCGCAAATTTATAAAAACATGGGCTGGTTTGGCGGTAAGGCATCAAATTCAATCTACAAGTCAGTTATTGCCAATTATTTATTATTTCAATCCAAAGAAAAGATATGCTCCAATTTACACACCAAGCAAAAATATTATGCGTGGTTCACAATTATTTGAGCAATTCTTGCATATCAATTACAGCGATGTTGACGGATACTTATCAGAAATTGGCGATGACCCTGAAATTCTCGAAATATTTGACAAAATGTATAACACAGTCAGAAATAAGTGATTGAATTAAGTTTGTCTGCTCTTTTTCAGTTGGCGAGTCTTGCGTTCATCGGGTTTGCCTAACAAAGCGTGCACCTGACGTGTGGGAGTCTGCGCGGTTTACAAGCATTTTTCTGGCTTCGAGTTTTTTCTGCTCCCAAGCATTGTCCACGCCCGC
>JAVHPR010000294.1:0-2219 GCA_036170695.1 Bacteroidia bacterium | reverse complement strand
ATGGCGATTCAGCATGGATAAATGTGAAATATAATGCCAATTATAGCGGCATTTCAAATAATAGCTTTAGTTCGTCAATTTCGGCACCATATCCAAACCCTGCAAACAGTAATGTGAGCATAAATTACAGCATTTTAAACAGTAATAATGCAAGTATTCAGATTTACAATATTTACGGTATATTAGAAAAACAATTTTCTGTACAAAACACAAACGGAGTTGTAAATATTAATGTTAGCGATTTACATTCGGGGATTTACTTTTACTCGTTAAACTTAAACGGGGTAAATGTAAAAACTAACAGTTTTATTGTTAGTCATTAGGGAATCTATAAAAACTCAAAAAACAAATTTTACCATCCTTCCTTCGTCAGGATAAACTCCATTCACAAAGAAAATTTACACAAATAAATACACCTCATACATAGTGCCTGCAAGAAAACACATAAATTTGCTCTTATTTAGTTCAAATCCTCTTAACCCCCTTTAAATAAGGGGGAATGGTTAAATTGTTATTCAACAACAATTTAACAATTGTTAGCAAATGTAATTTTTAAGTAGTTTTCTTGCAAACACTAATTATAGAGCAATTAATACCATTACTTGTTATAAATTAGTCTATTAATATTTGGTATAATGCCGATAGAGTAGCTGTTATAGTATCCCGCTTAGGAATACTATTACAGATACCGTATCGGTATAAGTTTAAATATTAACAATAAAAATAAACCATTATGAAACATTCACGTTCAAAAATTTGGACACACAGCTTGTTCCGCTCAAGCGGAAACTTGTTCCGATTTATCGGAAAGGAAATTATTATATTTGCATTCAACATTAATAGATTTGACAACTTTTAAAAAGTTGTCAAATCTTTAAATATAAACAGATGAAAAAAATCATTTTCCTTTTTTTGTTCACATCAATGGCAATAAGCATAAAAGCCCAGAATTACCAATCCGATAACTATTGGATTCGTAATCAAAAGGATACTGTTGGCTTTGCTTCCAAAGCAGAACAAATGGACAGCGTAATGAACCGCTTAATGAACCGCTACGGTAAATATTACGACAGTCTTTACAAAGCACAAAATGTGAACAAAGCTCTTCTTTTAAGATTTGCCATTTGTCCGCATGACGATTATACTTATGCCGGTTTTTTGTATAACGAACTTTATCCCCATATTAAAGCGAATACAGTTATTATTCTTGGCGTAGCACATAAAGCAAAAAAGTTTAAAGTGGAACAAAAAATCGTTTTCGACAGCTATAAATACTGGCATGCACCGTATAGCGATATTAAAATTTCAGGGTTACGGGAACAAATCATGAAAAATCTTCCACAATCAGATTATATAGTGCACGACAGCCTTCAATTGGAAGAACATTCGGTTGAGGCGTTTGTTCCTTTTCTTCAATACTATAATAAAGATGTGCAATTCGTATCTATTCTTGTTCCCCACATGCCTTTCAACACTATAAAAACTATTTCCCTTGACCTGGCAAAATCAATACAAAAGGTTTTAAAAGATAATAAATTGCAATGGGGAAAAGATGTTGCTATACTTGTTTCTACCGATGCTGTACATTATGGCGACGAAGACTGGGACGGAAAAAACTATGCTCCTTTTGGCTGCGATAGCGTCGGTTATAAAAAAGCTGTTGAACACGAACACCGGATAATGAAAGATTGCCTTGTCAATCCGGATACTACAAGTGCTGAAAAATTTGTTGATTATACCATTCAAAGCAACGACTGGCGTGAATACAAATGGACATGGTGCGGAAGATATTCAGTCCCTTTCGGATTGCTTACAGCATACAATCTTAATATACTGATGAAAGAAAGCCCTTTGAAATTAGTTATTTCAGATTATTCCACAAGCATTGCTCATAAACCGCTTAAAGTAGATGACATTAAAATGGGAGCAACCGCCCCTGCAAAACTTCATCACTGGGTTGGTTATGCTGTAGCTGGGTTCAAATAATCAGGTTCTTCGGTAAAAATAGTGGAAAAGTTATCAACATAATATTTTACCACATAGACACAATAGGAACATATACTGAAAATGGTATAAATTATTACATTTTGTATTCAGTAATCAGTAATCGGTTGCCTTTCAAACTGATTAACGATTAATGATTACGAATTACGGGGTTCTACTCGTAACTGATGTTACGCAAAATTAACAATTGACTGTTGATTAAAAAATAAAATTCT
>JAVHPR010000293.1:0-11572 GCA_036170695.1 Bacteroidia bacterium | reverse complement strand
TGTTTACAACCTTAACTTAATGACATTGCGCGCGCCGTCAGTCAGAGCTTGTCGATGACCATGGGGAGACATCTATGATTGAAAGTTCCAGTACCTAATAACATTGCAGTTTGATTTGGATTAAAAATATTTAGGGATATTTGTCGTACACCCTGTTCTAACCGTGATAAACACGGGATGCTATTATTAATCCATTTTCAAGTTCCAAAACTTCTGCTACCAGCATATCCGGCTCCCCATCCACCTTTCTGACGTATTCCATAAACACTCTTATATTATTGGCAGTTAACGTTGTATAATTATAACTTAGCGAAGGAAGCCTGTCAAAAGCATCTTGCCACCATTCGCGTAAAGCATCTTTCCCGGTTACCAATCCATTTGTTTCAGGTTTTCTGATTTTTAGTTTCGGACTGAAATGTTTGGCATTGGAATGATAAAGGGAAAGTAATTTTTCTAAATCATGCGTATTAAAAGCTTCCAGCCATTTTAAGGCAATTGCTTCATTCCTGTTTGGATCCATATTAAATATTTTCAGCAAAAATAAGTAAAAAGATGAAAAATCTGCCTAATCTTCCCTCCTTCCCTCTGATTGTTGAATAGCAAAAAATGCAGATTGAAATTTTACTCTAAAAAAAACAAATCAATTTTGTTAATTTTACATTTAAATCATAAACTAAACCATTCTGCACTGAAAGTGCAGAGGTTTAAATTAAAGAATGAAATTCTTTTAACAAACCTAATTTAAAACGTCATTGCGAATCACGCATTTGGGGCGTGATGAAGCAATCTCACACCAGTAAATGAGATTGCGAAGTTTATCCTGAGCCTGACGAAGGGATCGCGAAAAGCGCTCTCGCAATGACGGTAACATTAAAATTTTGTAGAATTCTTCTTGGAAGAACTTGCACTGAAAGTGCATAGTTTTGAACTAACGAACTGAAACAATATATTTATGCGCATAAAATTATTTTCGCTGTTTTTCTTTATTAGTTCTATTTGTTATTCACAAGTTAATCCAAACAATATTACCATTGCAAGGGATACATTTGGTATTCCCCATATTTTCGCGCCAACGGATGCGGAAGTGTGCTATGGCTTGGCATGGGCTCATTGCGAAGATGATTTCGAACACCTTCAGCTAATAATGATTGCTGAAAAGGCTCGCCTGGGAGAAGTTTCCGGCAAGGAAGGTGCTGCCACCGACTATTTTGTTCAATTTATAAAAGCCCGCGAAACGGTTGACAGATATTATGGAAATGACCTTACTGGCAATTTCAAAATAAATCTTCAAGCGTATGCCGATGGGATAAATGCTTTTGCTGCCAAGCATCCTAATGAAATAAAACTAAAAAATATTTTCCCGGTTACAGCCAAAGATTTGGTTATCGGTTATCAATTGATTCTTGCTAATATGACAGGTGTTTCAAAAGCTTTGGAATATATTATCAATGGTAATCCTGATGATTATATTTTTAATGCGAATGGAGGATCCAACGGAATAGCAATGAGTTCAAAACTAACCGGAGATAGTTCAACGTATTTGCTCATTAACCCTCATGTGCCCTTGGAGGGCCAATTCTCCTGGTATGAAGCACATGTTTGTAGTGAACAAGGTCTAAATATGTATGGAGCCTTGATTCCGGGTATGATATCGCCCGCAATGGGTTGTAACGAGCATTTAGGTTGGGCAATTACCTATAACTGGCCCGATTATGTCGATATTTATGAAATGGAGATTAATCCTAAAAATCAAAATCAATATAAATTTGATGGAGATTGGTATGATTTTGAAGTACGCAATATTCCATTAAAAGTTAAAACAAAACTTGGGAAAATTAAAGTACGTAAGGAAGCGTTATGGTGCATTTATGGTCCTGCTTATCGCACAAAGAAAGGCGTATATGCAATGCGATACAACACAATGTTTACCATTAAAGCTGCTGAACAATGGTTCAATTTATGCAAAACTAAAGAGTTTACGCATTTTTATTCTGCCATGCAAATGCAAGGTATTCCTATGTTTAATTTTCTATACGCCGATGATGCGGATTGTATTTCTTATTTATTTAATGCCTTGCTCCCTCGGAGAAATCCCGATTTTAATTGGCAAAAAGTCCTTCCCGGAAATACCTCAAAAACGTATTGGGATAAATTTTATTTAATAGGAGAATTGCCACAAAAAAACCGTCCTTCCTGCGGATATTTATATAATACAAACAACAGTCCATTCCGCTGCACAGCAGCAATTGAGAACCAAAATGAAAATATTTTTAATAAACAATCCGGTTTTGACTGGAACAAAATAAATAACCGTGATTTGCGATTTAATGAACTCATGGAAGGAAAAACAAATATCACATTTCAGGAATTTAAAAAAATAAAATATGATCGCAGTTGTCCAAAAGAGCCTGGAGGGATCTATAAACCCTTAAAACCTGTATCTTCGCTTCAGGAAAAAGATTATCCTGATATTGCGGATGCAATTACAAAACTGAAAAAATGGAATTATACAGGTTATACTGATAACAGAGAAGCGGCGTTGGGTATGTTTACACTTTATTATTTATCTCAGAAAAAGGAAGCCGAATATAATGGTGGAGGTACAGGAATTGACAATAACACAGCGTTTTTAATTGAAGCCATACGTCATGCAAAAAAGCAATTAGTAAAGTATCATAACAGTATTGATGTACCTTTTGGCGATGTGCAGCGATTGATTAGGGAGGACAAATCTTATGCTGTTCCGGGTATGCCGGAATGTTTGATGGCGCTATCGTGTGATGAAACAAAAGATGGTTTATTACGGGCAAAACATGGTGATTCATTTATCATGTTTGCAAAATTTTCAAAAACAGGAAATACCTATGAATCTGTTGTGCCTTTTGGGGAATCACGTAGAAAAGAAAGCCCCCACTTTACCGATCAAATGAATTTATACAGTAAACAACAAACCAAGCCGGTAACGCTTGACAAAATAAAAGTAATGCAAACAGCTACACGCGTGTATCATCCTCAGTAAAAATAACAATGTGCTGATTTATCAATGTGCTGATATGCTGATTAAGTTTTGTTCATTAGCCATTAGCACATCAACAAATTAGCACATCAACAAATTAATTATATGTCATTAAAAAACGATTTAATTTTAAGAGCTGCCCTTGGAGAGAAGGTGGAACGCACACCCGTTTGGCTGATGCGTCAGGCAGGCCGTATATTACCCGAATACAGAAAGGTACGCGCTAAAATGGGCGGGTTTAAAGAATTAGTCGAGACACCTGAATTTGCTTGCGAAGTAACAATACAACCTGTTGATATTTTAGGCGTTGATGCGGCTATTATATTTTCGGATATACTTGTTCTTCCTGAAGCAATGGGATTGCCCTATCAAATGATAGAAGCAAAAGGTCCATGGTTTGAAAAAACTATTAAAACTGCCGAAGACATAGCACAACTCAAAATAGCAACCCCTGATGATTTGCATTATGTGATGGATGCGATAAAACTTGCTAAAAGCGGATTAAACAATCGTGTTCCGCTTATTGGATTTGCTGGTGCTCCCTGGACTATTTTCGCCTATATGATTGAGGGCAGCGGGAGTAAAACATTTTCACAAGCCAAAAAGTTTTTATACACACAGCCACTATTATCTCATCTACTACTGCAAAAAATAACTGACAGCACTATTAATTACCTGAAAGGACAAGTTATTGCCGGTGCTGATATGTTGCAACTGTTTGATAGTTGGGCAGGAGCCCTGTCACCTGCACAATACAATGAATTTGCTTTAAAATATATTTCTCAGATATGCGATGCAATTAATGAAGTTCCAATAACTGTTTTTGCAAAAGATGCCGCCTTTGCCCGCAAAGCAATGGGTCAGTTAAATTGTAATTCCATAGGTTTAGACTGGACGATGGATATTGCAGAATCCCGCGAAATGATTGGTTACAGTAAAACCCTACAGGGCAATATGGATCCCTGCTTGTTGTATGCCGATTATGCAACCATCAAAAAAGAAACCATAAAAATGCTTAAAACATTTGGTCCAACAAGGCACATTGCTAACCTTGGACATGGCTTATATCCTGATCTGGAGAAAGATAAAGTGATTTGTTTTGTTGACACAATTAAAGAATTTAAATTTTAGCATTCTATTGTTTAATTACCCTATTTCTAAACTATATTATATACCTATGTTATATACCTATGTTCAATTATTAGAAATCACTCCCTATTCCCTCCAATAATATTAGCCGAAAACCATAAAAAAGCATAGAAAGATTTCCGTATCATGATTTTCCTCATATCTTTGTATGATTAATAGATACGTTTTTAAAGTATCGCAACATTCATTCAATGTTAATTTCACCAATGAAACAAAAAGAAATTACCTCTTGTGACAAATGTGATTCGGCTCATAGCTCTATTTTTTGTTCTTTAAATAAATTAGAATTGTCGAATCTTTCGGAGAGTAAATCGCATATTTCATATAAAAAAGGGCAAACGATTTTTTATGAAGGTAACCATCCACATGGCTTATACTGCATGTACTCAGGAAAAGTAAAAATTCATAAGTTAGGTCATGATGGGAAAGATCAAATCTTACGACTCGCAAAGGCGGGGAATATAATTGGGTACCGTGCTCTTTTGAGTGACGATTATTATCATGCTTCAGCAACCGCAATTGAGAATTCTGTTGTTTGCTTTTTTCCTAAAAAGGATTACCATAGTCGGATCATCAACAACCCTTCTCTTTCAATGCAGATCATCAAACTGTTGTCCGCTGATTTAAAAGTTGCAGAACAAAAGGCTATGAATCTGGTGCAGAAACAGGTAAGGGAACGTATTGCTGAGACTTTACTGACGTTAAAAGAATTTTTCGGGCAGGATCCTGATACGACAACCATTAACACCACTCTTACACGTGAAAGTATAGGAAATATTGCCGGAACAACTACTGAAACAGCTATTAGGACATTATCCGATTTTCAGAAAAATAAAATAATAGAATTAATAGGAAAAAAAATAAAAATCGTGAATATCAAGGAGCTTATAAAAGTTGCTAATCTTAGCGAGTAAATTCAATTTACAGAGGAAAACGCTCCGATAACAAGGACTGAACCAAGTATACTACCTATTAATCCACCGATAAGGCGTTTTTTCTTTACCTTAGCTTTATACCCGGCAGCCCATGCACTTGCGTCAACATTAGGTGGGGCAACCGGGAGGTATTTAACCCCTGGTGCCAATACAGCAACACCGCCAACAAGTGCTATGCCGGCGACACCAAATAAGAGTCCGGAACAAAAGCCCGGCATTGCAAAACCTATCTTCTCCGGATTATAAATCCTCTCTACCTTGCCGCCCGCCAGTCTGCTTTCAGCTATTCCAAGTTTTTTATCAACCCCCAGACCATGGCATTTTGAAATGCCGGAAAGGTCAAAAGCCCAGTGATCATACGTATATCTGGATAATTTACCCTTTCCTCCCGATCCCATTTTTATTTTTGAGATTCCCTGGCTATATGATTCAAATAACACCCGGGCAAGTTCAGAAGTATTTTTTACCCTAACAGAATTCCCGTTATTCACATTGAAAATATATAAACGCTTTAATGGAGTTTGTTGCTTGAAAACAGAGTTGGATTCCAGCTTAACAATCATAATCCCGCCCCCATTAATTGTGGTATTTTCAAATTTCAGCCCCCACATATCCTCAATGCACTGTAGCGAATCTTTTTCCACAACGTCAACAGACGTGTTTTCTTGTTTGATATCCTTTTTTAAAACCTCTTTTTCTCCATTTTTAAAAATAATCATCTCAATATTATCTTTATATATGGAACAAAGCGAACCATTGGCATTGCTGATTTTTTTGTATTTAATTTGTTCCTGAATGCTCTCAATAACCTTCGCTTCAATGATGCTATTGCCGGCAGAGCCTATCTTATCCATTGCCACTAAAGGATAACATATCATTGATAGAATAATGACACAGCAAAAGGCCATTCTACTTAATTGGGGATGTTTTCCGGTTTCCATATCTTTCATATGCGTTATTTAGTTTTTCTGTAAATGCCATTCTCTACCTTTTGATCCTTGACCACTGTTCAGCGCGTCACCACAGGTGATGTAGGGTGGATCATTGGGATTTATCATTCCATCCATGTTAGAAGAAGTAAAAGTACCTTTGACATGCACACAGCCATTCCCAATAATGGAAATAAAATCTATTTTTACACCGCTTATTGTACCGGTGAGGCTTCCCGAGTAAGTAACGTTAATTATAGGTGGTGGTTGCCCTGATGGAACATTTGAATAGCTCTGAGGAGTAAAGGTCATAACGCCGGTAACATCATTGCCATTTTGTTTAAGATCGAGCGTCATTTCGCCAGCTGTCAGTGAATATTGTGCTGCATTATTTTCGCTGCATACAAGCGTTCCTGTCCATAATCCTGTTATGGTTCTTGCTGGCGACAACAAATATCCACTTAACCCAAAATAGCCCTTTTCGCAGCCTGTGAGAGACAATGCAAATGCAACAATCAGTATCTTTTTCATGTTTTATTAGTTTTATGTCCCCAAGAAATTGAACATTCTTTGCAATGAACTTTTAGATTTAAGTTAGAATTCAAGTTTGCCCCGAAAATTAACCACTATTTTAAATTTCAAAAATTCAACGAAAGTAGAGAAGAACAACAGATTTTATAAACGCAAATAAGAAATGTAAAAGCATATTAATACGCCCCATAGAACAAAAGTCAGTTTATTTAATGGAACTCAAAATGACTATAATCATTAATAACCATGATTTTAGTCAACAATTTTTTTGTATTCACTATACACTATCGATTTGAAAATTTCTTAAAGGCTATTCCTTTTCCAGATTTTAATTCAAAACCAGTCTGCACTATGAGTGACGCGATAAAAAAAAGGAAACAATGATTTATTTTTCTAAAAATTTCAGTAAGTCACCCTAGTCTGTCGAAGGGCGTGCGATAGATGAAGACTATTCATCAAAAAAGACAAACTATATTTTATTCTTATTCAATTGATTTACCAGGTTAGTTTTGTTTATTTCTCCAAGTTCACGGTCACAATCGGCAAACCTGAAATATATTTTTTCAAGTTCTTCATCCTTAAAAAGAGATTCTGCCATCTGAAATACTTCATCATTTTCAACAGCAATGTGGTCAAGTAATGCTTCTGTATAGGAATTAAGCTTCTGTTGCGCTTCTTTATAATCTTTACAATCCAGAAACATTTCAATGCTTTCTATCATGCTTCGAAAATCGGCATGATTCTCAAACATCTCTTTTAAAACACCATCTTCAAGCAATTCATTTTTTTTGCTCATTTCAGGAAAAAGAATTTGCTCTTCTTTATAATGGTGATATTCATCTGCGTAGGCTCGGAAAAAATGTATCAGCTCCCTGATGAGGGTTTCATAATCATGATTACTTTCAGAATTATTATTTTCAATAAGTGTAGCCGCATTTTTTGCAATATCAATTGCAGATTGGATAATAGCGTGTTCCTCAAATAAAATTTTTACCGGGTTTTTCATGTTTTTCTAAAACTTACTAATTCGCTAACTTGTATCTGCTTATAATTTCTTAATTCTCGCAGAGGAAGCAACGAAAAAAAAACGCAAAGGAAGCAAAGTTTTTATTAGCATATTTACCTGCTTTCTTTGCGAAATCCTTTGCGTTCTTTGCGTGAAATATTTTTAAAATGCAATTAGATACAACCTCTAATTATCAAATTTAAAATTTCATTAAACTATCTGCCAGGTTTTATCACCAGACAATATTTTATTCAAAGGGGTTTTTCCCTTTTTTGCAGTAATTGAATTTATCTGAGCCACTAAATTTTCATCATAAATAGGTCGTTCATCGGCATAAATAACCCCGAATGGACGAGGGAAATGGATGTCATTAAAAGTAGTATCGAAGAAACGGGAAACAATGTTTGCTTTTGTTTTGTCCTTTTCATCGTGTATCCACAAATCATTTGGAGAGATTCCAGTTTCTTTAATATTTACTATCACAGGAGTTAATCCTTCAAACTTTATACCTTTCTCTTCATTATTACCAAAAATTAAGGGCTTACCTTGTTCAAGCAAAATTGCTTCTTCTTTTTTAGTTTCTTTTTCAGAGAATGCAAAAAATGCAGTATCATTGAATACCGGGCAATTCTGATACACCTCCACAAATGAAGTTCCTTTGTGTGTATGGGCGCGTTTTAAAACAGCCTGCATATGTTTAGGGTCGCGGTCCAACGTACGTGCAACAAAACTTGCTTTTGCACCCAATGCTAATTCCGAAGGATTAAAAGGCTCTTCAATACTGCCATAAGGACTTGATTTGGTCACTTTTCCTCTTTCCGAAGTTGGCGAATATTGCCCTTTTGTTAAACTGTAAATCTGGTTATTAAAAACTAAATAATTTACATCGAAATTTTTTCGCATCAAATGTATAAAGTGATTTCCGCCAATTGAAAGCCCATCACCATCACCCGAAATAATCCATACACTCAAATCAGGATTTGCCGCTTTCACTCCGGACGCAATTGCTGCCGCTCTACCGTGAATACTATGCATACCATAAGTATCCATATAATAGGTGAAGCGCGAAGAACACCCGATACCAGAAATAAAAGCGAAATTTTCTTTCGGCACATCCAAATCAGGGAACACTGTTTGTACTTGTTTTAAAATAGAATAGTCGCCACATCCCGGACACCATTTAATACCCATATCTGATGCGTAATCTTTTGCTGTTAATTTATTTTCTACTGTTTCCATACCATTTATTTTACGGTTACCAATAACGAACAAAAACGAATTTACTAAAGCAAGTAAATGTTTAATTAAAAAAAATCGTTTTCATTCGATATTGAAACCTTTATTATTTCGTAAATTAGTTACCATTCGTCTATTCGTAACCACTTAAAGTAATTCGTTAATTTTTTCTTTTAATTCTGAAGTCGTAAATGGTAATCCCTGAATTTTAGAAAACCCAATTGCCGGTATTAAATATTTAGCTCTGATCAGCTGAAGCAATTGCCCGCTGTTCATTTCAGGGATCAACACTTTATCATATCCTTTTAATAATTCGCCCAAATTTTTTGGAAATGGATTAATGTATTTTAAATGAACGTGTGCCACATCTTTCCCTTCATCAATTGCTTCACGAACAGCCATCTTTATGGAACCCGATGTGGAGCCCCAACCTAAAACAAGAAGTTTTGCTTTTTCTTTACCGCTATCAGGTTTTGCAAGAGGAATAAAATCAGCAATTTTTTCAATTTTTTCTGCTCTTAATTTAACCATAACCTCATGGTTAATCGGATCGTAAGAAACGTTACCCGTTTCATTTTGTTTTTCCAATCCGCCAATACGATGCTCTAACCCCTTTGTTCCCGGTTTGATCCAAGGACGCACCAGATTTTTGTCGCGTTTATAAGGTAAAAGTTTATTACCATCAGCAGAATTCATTTTATCAAGAAACTTCACTGAAATATTCGCTAGTTTATCTTCTGTAGGGAAAAGCCACGGTTCAGAGCCATTTGCAATATACCCATCTGTTAATAAGATAACAGGAGTCATATGTTCAATTGCAATTCTGCATGCCTCATAAGCCATATCAAAACAATCAGAAGGAGTGGAAGCTGCAATTACTGGAAGATGTGCTTCACCATGTCGCCCGTGCATTGCCATCAATAAATCGGCTTGTTCTGTTTTAGTGGGTAAACCGGTACTTGGTCCGCCACGCTGAACATTTACAACTACCAATGGAATTTCCAGCATTATAGCTAAGCCCAGAGCTTCTGTTTTTAAAGCCATTCCGGGACCTGAAGTTGTTGTTATTGCTAGGTTCCCTGCATATGATGCACCAATTGCGGAACATATCCCGGCAATTTCATCTTCCGCTTGTAATGTTTTAACTCCATTTGCTTTGTATTTCGAAAGCTCATGTAATATATCAGTAGCGGGTGTTATTGGGTATGATCCCAAAAATAAAGTCAACCCTGATTTTTCGGCAGCAGCAATTAATCCAATTGCTGTAGCATGATTTCCGGTAATGCTTCTATAGGTGCCTACAGGAAGTTTTGCAGCAGATACTCTAAACTGAGTATTAAAAATTTCGGTATTTTCACCATAAACCCAACCGGCGCTTAAAGTAGTTTTATTCGCTAATGCAATTTCCGGTTTTTTAGCAAATTTTTCTTCAATAAACTTTAGCGTATGATCCAATGGTTTATCAAACATCCAAAAAAGCAAGCCAAGAACAAACATGTTTTTTGAACGTTCAATTTCTTTGGTTCCAAGTGCGGTATCAGCAAGACTTTCTTTGGTAAGCTTTGTAATATCGACTTTTTGGACGGTATAGTTTTCAAGTGAGTTATCTTCCAAAGGGTTTATTCCTTCGGGATATTGGGCTAAACTAAGGTTTTTTTTGTCGAAACCGCCCAAATTGGCAATGATGATTCCGCCCTTTTTCAACCTTGGTAAATCTACTTTTAATGCAGCGGCATTCATTGCTACCAACACATCATATTCATCACCGGAAGTAAAAATTTCTTTACTTCCAAAGTGTACCTGAAAGCCCGATACACCTGCAACCGTACCTATCGGAGCGCGTATTTCTGATGGGTAATCAGGAAATGTACTAATATCATTACCTAAAAGTGCTGCTGTATCAGAAAACTGCATACCGGTTAATTGCATTCCATCACCTGAGTCTCCGGAAAACCTTACCACTACTCTTTCTGCTTCTTTTATTTTGGTAGTGTTTCCTACCGTCTTCTTTTCGAATGTTTCCATTATTATATTTAAATTTTGTACAAGTAACGAATCTTGTGCGAATTTACAAATTCTTATTTATATTTCGTCTAAACTACTTTCATTTTTTCAGTTTTGAATTTCTTTTAGAAAAAACAATACCAATGAAAGCAAACAAATTTGCTTTGCATTGTCGTATTGATTTTGTTTACGATAAATAAAAAAACAAAGATTTTTTATTTACAAGGGGGGTAACAAAAAAAGATTTATGAAGCAGGATTGCTCATAATCCCATGCATTTCTTTGAAAAACACTGCTATTTATGTGCCTAAAAAATGATAGCACATCTTCCCTACTCCTAATGAATTCCGCAACAAATAAAATCAACAACTTTTGCAAAGTTAAACTTATAAATCCCGGCAGATTAAAAACCTGCCAGGATTCAAGCTTGTTTCTGAACTGCTCTTAAGAATGTAATGTAGCTTTTTTTGCTAACAATTCTTCTTTAGTTTCAGGCTTGTCAGTATCAACAATGCAACAGTCAACTGGACAAACAGACGCACATTGTGGTTCATCATGAAAGCCAACACACTCAGTACACTTATCTGGTACTACATAGTAATAATCGTCAGAAAGTGCAGCATGAGAATCATCTGCGTTACTTGAGATACCGCTTTTAGAGGTAAAACTTCCGGAGATATCTGTTTTGTCGGAAAATCTCCATTCTCCTCCGTTTTCATAAATTGCACCATTAGGACATTCCGGTTCACATGCTCCGCAATTAATA
>JAVHPR010000292.1:0-2267 GCA_036170695.1 Bacteroidia bacterium | reverse complement strand
TAGTGTCAAACTGATAGCCGGTTTGCTTGTGTCATTAAAATAAGAATCGTTATATCGAAATAGAAAACTTTTCCGGTTTTCTTCGGTTAGAATTCCTGCTAAAATTTCATTGCGGTATACTTCTACTTTGCGCATTTAGTCAATGTTTGTTTTTCTTTACTTCAAGTTTCAATTCCATGCCCAACACTTCAGCTAACTTATTCAGCACCTCGAGCGAGGGGTTACTCTGTCCTCGTTCTAATTTATACAAAGTATTGGTGCTCACTTTTGCAAGCTCGGCTAAGTGTGGCTGAGTTATTCCCAGTTCCTTTCTCCTGTTTTTGACGGATTCTCCGATAGTGTTAGCTAACATTATAGTGTGATTTTCCTGTAAAAATAGTATCAACTTTTCAATTATGCAAACAAAATCACATTATATTAGTATTTTGTGGTAAATTGCGGGGAATTAAGAGGGGAAATAATTTGAATCACATTTTAGTGTGATTTTAGTGTCATTTCGCAATAATTGATTTTTTTGCACTTTTTTCCTCCTTTCATTTTTTATCATATTGTCCTAAATATTACATTATAGGAAAAAACCTTCGAGCGCTGGCTAAATTAAGCAAATGCGTTTGTCCTATAATTAATATTATGTTAAATAGAATAATTGGATAATAAAAGCATTTCAAGTATATCTACAATTTAGTTAATTTTAATACCGCTTATTCACAAACTCATTCCTTAGGCAAAATAATTATGGAACACTATTTTTCGAAATACCGGAACAATATTATCGGACAAAATCAAACTATTAAAACAATTTATCATGAATCAGTAAAAATAGTTTATGCAGACTGGACAGCAAGTGGCAGGATGTATTTACCTATTGAAGAACGGTTGCTTAAAAAAATTTTTCCATTCGTTGCGAATACCCATACCGACAAGAACGATACTGGTTCTATAATGACATATGCTTATCTCCAGGCACGACAAATTATCAAAAAACATGTTGGAGCTAATGAAAATGATGTGCTTATCTCCTCTGGCTCTGGCATGACGGGAGTTATTAATAAATTTCAAAGAATGCTGGGATTGAAGCTGCATGAGAAATTCAAAGAAAAAATTATACTTTCTGAAGAAGATACGCCCATAGTTTTTATTACGCATATGGAACACCATTCGAATCAAACAAGTTGGTTGGAAACAATAGCAGATGTTAAAATTATCCCACCCGATGAAAATGGATTGGTTTCTATTGATAACTTCAAAATATTACTTCAGCAATACAATAAGCGAAAAATAAAAATTGCAGCAATTACATCCTGTTCGAATGTTACAGGAATTTTTACACCTTATATGGAAATAGCGGAACTAATTCACCAGCATGATGGTTTGTGTTTTGTTGATTTTGCTTGCTCTGCTCCCTATGTCACAATTGAAATGCATCCTGAGGAAATGAAAGGAAGATTTCTTGATGCAATTTACTTTTCACCTCATAAATTTTTGGGTGGACCCGGTTCAACGGGAATATTAATATTCAATCAAAAATTATATTCCAATAAAATTCCTGACATCACCGGAGGAGGAACAATAGACTGGACTAATCCTTGGGGACAGCACAAATATATAGATGATGTCGAGATCCGGGAAGACGGTGGTACTCCGGCATTTCTCCAAACAATAAGAGCCGCATTGTGCATGCGTTTGAAAGAAGAGATGGGGGTAGAAAATATTCAAAAAAGAGAAGACGATATATTAAATATCATTTGGCAAGGACTTACGAAAATACCAAATCTGCATATTTTAGCGGAGGCTCACAAACAAAGATTAGGTATTGTTTCTTTCTATATTGATGGTCTTCATTATAATGTGGGAGTCAAATTGTTGAATGATAAATTTGGAATTCAAACAAGAGGAGGATGTTCTTGTGCCGGAACATACGGTCATTATTTATTGAATGTTACTCAAGAAAAATCATTCAATATTACAACCAAGATTGATCATGGCGATTGTTCAGTTAAACCAGGATGGATGCGAATGTCGATTCACCCAACACATACCGACGATGAAATCCGATATATACTAAGCGCTATTAAGGATCTGGCAGAGAACCATAAAGAATGGACCAAAGATTATAACATTGATTTGGCTTTGGGTATCATTAAACCTAAAGGCATAGACCCTGCTATCAGCATGGAAATGGATATTGATAAATTCTTTAGTGATAAATTTGCTTATAGGTATATACGTTTAGAGCGCACATAGAAAAAATAAAATTATCTTTGCTA
>JAVHPR010000291.1:0-2280 GCA_036170695.1 Bacteroidia bacterium | reverse complement strand
TGCAAGCGGTTTCGGTTCGCCTCGCTAGTTTTGGAATTCCTAATGAATCAGTTTTTAAAGCGAACATATCGGAATTCCCAGTTCCAAAACTACTTGTCGCTCCACAGATAATATATCCTTTGTCAGTTGTTTGTTTCGCTGACATACCATAGTCGTATCCAATGCTACCCATTACTTTTCTGAATTTTACCTGTGCATCTGAAAAAGATGGCACAAGAAAAATAATAGCGAAAAGAATTAATTTTACGAGGTAATTCATTTTTACAAAATATTAAATTTAGTATCTACCCAATAGAGTAACAAATCAGATAACCGCTTTTCTGATTTTAATCAAATCTATCATTAATTTTTCAAAATAATCAAGATGAAGCATATTTGCACCATCAGATTTTGCTTTAGAAGGATTGGGATGTGTTTCCAGAAATATTCCATCAACACCAACTGCAATGGCTGCCTTAGCAATAGTTCCAATTAATTCAGGTTTGCCACCTGTAACACCACTTGTTTGATTTGGTGTTTGCAAAGAATGAGTAATATCCATGATAACAGGTACATTATTCTTTTGCATTTCAGGAATTCCCCTGTAATCAACTACTAAATCCTGATAACCTAAAAACGTACCTCGTTCAGTTAGCATGATGTTTGTATTACCTGATTCGCGGACTTTATCAACTGCAAACTTCATTGATTCAGCCGATAAAAACTGTCCTTTTTTAATATTCACATGTTTGCCTGTTTCTGCGGCGGCCACTAATAATTCCGTTTGACGGCAAAGGAAAGCAGGTATTTGCAATACATCCACATACCGGGCAGCAAGCGCAGCTTCTTCGTTGGTATGAATATCTGTGAGTGTAGGGATATTCAATTGCTTCCCGATTTTTTGAATGATCTCCAGACCTTTTTCATCACCAATACCCGTGAAAGAGTCTAAACGTGAACGATTGGCTTTCCGGTAAGAAGCCTTGAAAATATAGGGAATGCCTAATTTATCAGTAACTGCTTTTACTTTTTCGGCAATTTCAAAACAAATTTCTTCTGTCTCAACCACGCAAGGTCCGGCAATTAAAAAAAAATAGTTAGCATCTAAATGCTTAATGTTGAGAATGTTTTTTAATGACATAAATGATACCTCTCTCTTAGCCTCTCTCCACGGGAGAGAGGGGGTTGGTGAATTGGATTAATTAATTTACTTATTCTTTTTTGTTTTTTTCATACCTAACCACCTCTTCAGCAATGTCGTTTGGTTAAGATGATTTTCTAATGTATGTTATCTGCCCAGAGTTTTCGACAAGTTCAGACTGACAGCGCGGCAGTCATATTGAGCTTGTCGAAATATGTGCGATGGCCTCTCAACTAAACAACACTAACCTCTCTTGTGGAAGCCTTTTTAATTAAAACTGCTTAACCAGTGTAAAAAAAGATCCTTGCCCACATCCTTTTTTGGGTGAAATATATCCTTCAATATTATTGCTTCCGGCATAAAACAGAATACCGTTATTCAACTTAAATGAAATGCCTAATCCATATATATTACCTCCATAACCTCCATAACCGAATGTGGTTGACATCATAAAATTTGGACTAAAATAAAAATTGCCTCTTGCATAATACATCAACTTATAATTTCCATTGAACACATTGCGTATTCCGGCTATTAAATGAAAATGTGGACTAAAATGTGTTTCAAAAGTCAAATCAAAAATGGCAGGTAAAGTTGCCGAGTAGGATTGTTTTTTAAATGGAGCTATTGAGTTAATTACTGTATCATTTGATGCACCACCAAATGTTGAATCTTGTAAATCAAAAAAACTATTCACATTAAAACCTGTATAATGAAAAAGTGAATCTTGTTTGAGCACCTGCGTTTGATTATTAAAACGAATAAAACCAATATCCGCAATAGAAACACGTAATTTGGAATCGCCATAACGAGTTTTAAAAGGTGCTTCAAAATAAATATCTACACTTGAGCCATAACCATTAAATGCGCCAAAGCCTTTATTAGTGGCATCTGACTTTGCAACATACAATTCGGTATTGAAATCAATATACTGTCCATCTTCACTTGTAAACAATTCGGCCCTTGGAGCCGAAACTGAAAGATATTGCTCTCCCTTTAAAAAAGAAAGCCCTATTCCCCAGCGAGCTGCGCTATCCAATTTAGCTGAAAATATGCCTAATTGGATCTGTTGGTAGCGAATTATGTTTAGGTTGAAATTATTGAAATTAGCCATTTTACCGGCATATTGCGAATTTCCATAAAACCCTACTTTATATAAA
>JAVHPR010000290.1:0-2287 GCA_036170695.1 Bacteroidia bacterium | reverse complement strand
AACAGAGGGCTGCAAAGGATAGTATATAAAAAACTATCTTTAGCGGACAATAATGTTTTTTTATATTAAATCATTTCTCAATATTATCAGGCAAATTTAAATTCAATATCCTTGCGATGGGGTATTGACATTAGCTCTTCCATTACCATTGGTATAGTATGTTTTTCATAAACAATTTTGTAGGTGGCATTTACTAAAGGCATATCAATTCCAAGGCTATCCGCTTTTCCTTTAACAGCTTTAAGCGTATATACCCCTTCCGCAACCTGTCCAATACTTGCAATGGCTTCTTCGAGTGTCAAACCTTCAATAATTTTTTTTCCGATTCTGAAATTTCTGCTTAACTCCGAATTACAAGTTGCAATTAAATCACCCACACCTGCAAGTCCTAAAAAAGTAGAAGGGTTTGCTTTAAAATAAAAGGCAAATCTGCTCATTTCACTCAATGCCCTTGCAATCATCAGGCTTTTTGCATTTTCACCAAAACCACTTGCCTGAATAATTCCCGAACAAATTGCATAAATATTTTTCAGGGCACCGGCGAGTTCAACTCCACAAACATCTTCATTACCATATATTCTGATTGATTTTCCACCCAACGCTTCCTGAACTTTTCCAATGACTTCGTTAAATCTGCTCGCAATCACACTTCCTACTGGTTTTCCCGCAAGAATTTCGGATGCAAAATTTGGTCCGCTCAAAGCACCTATTTTCAGACATGAGGTTTCTTCCGCCAATACCTCAGTCATTGACTTAAAAGTTTCTTGTTCAAACCCTTTTGTTGTAGAAATCAAGATCTGATCCCCTTCCACAAATTTGCCTATTTCGGTGGCCACTTTTCTGAATGCTTTGCTGGGAATACTTACAAATATTAAAGAAGAATCTTTGATTGCTTCCTCCATATTTGAAGTGGCATAAATTACGGAAGGTAAAGTAACTCCCGGAGTATATCTCGGGTTAGTATGCAGGGTATTTATGGAATTTACAATTGCATCATCGCGCAACCATATTTTTACTTTCTCCTGATTTGCAGCCAGGAGGAATGCGATAGTGGTGCCAAAAGAGCCACCACCGATAACTGTTACAGATTTGCCGGCAGCCATAAGTTTAAATCTTTTTCAAGTCCGTATAAAGTAAGTTTGTTGTGGTAATAATATAGTGTGATCAGATCATTACTGATATATGATTCGTTTTGTGCCCGCAATACAGATTTTCCATGATAAGAAGATAGCTGTTTCAATGCGTGAGAAACCAATTCATCAGAAGTACCGGAAGAAATTATACTATCTAATTTTAGTTCTCCCTTTTTACTTTTTATTAAAAGGAGAGCTTTCAAATAGCTAATCGTATTTATAAGAAGTTCTTTATCACAGTCCGCCTCAAATGTTGATACCAATTTAAACACGTTACTGAAAGGATATTTTTTTTGAAATATCATAAATGCGGCATAGGATACCAGATGCGTATCCATTATTACATTATTCTTTAAAAACGATTTTAAAATTTTATTTCCAAGGATTGAAGTATACACACGATCTCGTTGAAATGAGAAATTAGGGACACCGTCAACTAAAATGTATTTTTCTATATCAATGGGTCTGGAGTGGCTATCGATACTGATACCTTCCTCATTTACAGCATTTCCGAAAATATCTAAAGGTTCACCAAAACAGATGGCAATTTTCGAATCGATCTTCGCAATTTTTTTTGCAAAACTCAATATATTTTTAATTTTGTTTGAAGAATCATTTGGCAAAACAAATTTTCTGTTTCCTTCTTCAATCAAATATTCTTCAATAAGATCGCGGGCTTCGAGGCAGAGTTCATAATTAACAGTACACGGTACCACATAAATATTTTTCTTCTTACCTTCTTTCGCCCCTTTAATAAAGGTAGAGAGGCCACTTCCTAACAAACCAAGTTTTAATTGTTCTTCAATTTTTCCACTTCTGCTCCTGGTGCCTCCCGGATAAAAAAGATTATGATACCCAAATTCCAGACTTACAGAAGTGTAGTTTTTAAGAACATCTTTATACAGGTCGTTTTTTTTATCCCTGTCAACCTTATAGGCGCCAAGGTTAGTCATCATAAAATTGAGAACAGGATTAGTAAAAAGATTGAGGCCTGCCCCGTATATTAATGGTGGAAGTCCTGTAATAAAAGTAGAATAACCAATAATGATGCTGTCAAAATTGCTCTGATGTGTAGGTGTAACTATTAATGTGCCAATTTTACTAAGGAATTGGGACAAAATAACTTTTACAATATTGGCTTAATAGTATAATTC
>JAVHPR010000289.1:0-2294 GCA_036170695.1 Bacteroidia bacterium | reverse complement strand
CAAATATACAAAATAAATTTTATATTACATACTAAATAATGCTCCTATTAATAATCATAAAAAAATCCATTTTTCATTATGATTGAATTATACATTTAAACCCAAATCGTAAAGCATAATTTATCCAAATTCCTTACCCTTTTTTCAATGTAAAAGAAAACACGGTACCAACACCTTCCGTACTCATCACATTTATTGTTTGGTTATGCGCTTCCATAATATGTTTAACAATAGCGAGGCCAAGGCCAGTTCCACCTTGCTCCCTCGATCTGCTTTTATCAACGCGATAAAAACGTTCAAACAAACGAGGCAAATGCGTTTTGGCAATACCAATTCCATTGTCTGCCATTTCAATTACGACAGTTTCACCAGCATCATAAAAGCGCATTTTGGTTTCACCATTTACTTTGCCATATTTAATAGAATTCACCATTAAATTTACAAGCACCTGACGGATGCGGAACTTATCTCCCACAACAAAAACAGGTTTATCTTCCTCGGGTAAAATAAGAATAATTCCTTTTTCGGTAGCTTTCATTTCTAAGGCATCCACAATATCTTTCATCAACAACAAAATATCAAAACGCTCAGGTTCCAACCGCAATTCCCCCGTTTCTAATTGTGAAATTGCTTCCAAATCATCAATAATCGTAATCATACGATCTACGCTTTTTTCGGCACGTACTAAATAATTTCTGTTGATAGAAGGATCTTCAAGCCCGCCATCCAACAACGTCAGCACATAACCCTGAATATTAAATATCGGCGTTTTTAATTCGTGAGAAACATTTCCTAGAAATTCTTTACGGTACACTTCTAATTTTTTCAGACGCTCAATTTCATTCTTACGATCCTCAACCCAGGTTATTATCTCAAGATTAAGATTATCTATTTCATTGTTGTTGTATCGAAGCGTGGATGCAGGTTTATCACTTTGTTCACGAAAGTTTTTTACCGTATTCAACAGTTCATTTATTTTTTTAAATACCAATACATTGAATAAAAACAACATCAATAAGGAAGTAACAAAGGAAATAATAAAACTTCCAATAACAATCATCCCAATAGCTCCGCCGGAAGGCGCATAAATAAATGTAACCGCCGAAACAAGAAGGGCAATCACTAATGCGAGTATCAATAATAAAATTTTCGGTGAGTAATTTCTCATAAAATTGCTTAAAACTTAAGGGTTTCTTTATTCGTTGGCAATTTGGCAAAAATAAATGTAATGCGATATAAGCAATTGACAAAAAAATATTATTTACAAAAATAAGCAAATGCGTGAATGGTGACAAATCAAAGATGAATCTGTGAAATCTGTGGCAAATATTATGCCTTATGATTATTCATTTTTTGCGAATATAATTTTTGATTTTTTATTAGTATCTTTCGCATCGATAACTATATAAACAGCTTACAATGGAGCGTTTATTTAGGAGATATATTAAAAAAAGAAACAAAAACAAAAAAATTATGGCTATTAAAATTACTGAGGAATGCATTAATTGTGGGGCTTGTGAACCTGAATGTCCAAACAACGCAATATATGAAGGTGGCAATGAATGGCGCTTTTCTGATGGGACAACACTTAAAGGAATGTTCACTTCCAAAAGCGGATTGACGGTTGATGCCGATGCACCAGGCACTCCGGTATCCATGGATACTTATTATATAGTTGCTGATAAATGTACGGAATGTGTTGGCTTCCATGATGAACCGCAGTGTTCCTCCGTTTGTCCTGTTGACTGTTGTGTGGATGATGAAAACTGGCGTGAAAGCAAAGAAGATCTTTTAGCTAAAAAAGGCACTTTACATTATTAGAGGAATTGTTGACACACTCTGAAAAAATTCCCGCAAAGAACGCAAAGAATTTCGCAAAGAGCAGAGGTAAAAATATAAAATAAAAACTTTGCACTGAAAGTACAGAGGTTTAAATAAAAAAAAGAATGAAATTCTTTTAGCAAATGATAGTATAATACGTCATTGCGAAGTAGGTACGACTGAAGCAATCCCATACCAACAATGAGATTGCTTCGTTCCTCGCAATGACGACAACTATTAAAATTTTATAAAAAATGAAATTCTTGAACTGAAAGTGCATAGTTTTAAACTAACGAATTGAGACAATAAAAACTTTGCAACCTTTGCGTTTGCTTTTCTTTGCGTCCTTTGCGAGAAACTAAGGCCACGAAAAGACACTTTATTAGCTCATTAATAAAATTCAATTTATAAATAGTTGCATTATTGTCCGCTAAACAAAAAATAAAAGAGAGGTAAAAATCACCTCTCCATTT
>JAVHPR010000288.1:0-2318 GCA_036170695.1 Bacteroidia bacterium | reverse complement strand
GCAGGAATTACAAAACAATAAAAGACAGCATGTCTAAAGCAGATAAGCAATTTTGATTATTCACTTTCAGTTCTAATAAATACATTCCTTTTGAAGCATTCTCGGCATTCCAGAGAGTAGAATATTTCCCCGCCGATTTATTGCCGTTTTCAACTGTTGCAATTTTATTGCCCATCAAATCTAAAATTGTAAGTTCAACAGCTGCTGCTTTTGATATGGAATAATTAATGGTGGTACTTCCGCTAAAAGGATTTGGATAATTTTCGAATGCCATATTGATATTTCTAGCATCAATGATTCTGGCGAGTAATAAGTTTTTAGCTATAACGCTATCGCAATAGGTGCATGTGCCGCCATTTGAATCAGTGATTGTTAAACAGGCATAGTACGATCCAGTATCAGCATAAATATGATTTGGATTGTTCAAATTAGAAGTTGTTGTACCATCGCCAAAATCCCAGGAATAATTTAAATTCATTCCTGTTCCTATTGAATCGGGTATAAAAGTAATTCCATTCACCTGGGTGGAATCATTATTTGAGGAAAAATTAGCCTGACATCCGCTGCCATTCAGATTTCCGATTGTAATGCCACTGCAATAGCTATTCTGGCAGCTATTGCTGGAATCTGAAATTGTTAAACATACCTGGTATGTTCCTGCATTGGCATATACATGGTTTGGATGTTCCAGAGTTGAAGTGGTGTTATCGCCAAAGTCCCAGAAAAAGTTAGTAGGTGTTCCAGCTGAATAATTCAGGAAATTTATAGAATTAACAGAGTTACTGTCTGATGAGAAATAAAAAAATGCCTGGCATCCACCAATAGGTTGACTTTCTGTAAAAATGCTATCGCAAAAGGTGCATGTAATACCATTTGCATCAGCTACGGTTAAACAAACTATAATGCTGGACGTTCCGGTATTTGTAAATATATGATTAGGATTTTCCAAATTAGAAAATGTACCATCGCCAAAATCCCATGAATAAGTCAATTGAGAGTTTCCGATAGTTGATGCGTTTGTAAAAAACACTTCCCCATTATTAACTGTATCGTTATTATACGTGTACTGTGCGATACATTGTGAGTTTGCATCTGAGCCCAAACTGATAAGTGCTCCAATTCCTAAAACTTTTATAAGCTTTGTCAAATTGTTTTCTTGATTTGTTATGGCTGTTTTCATACTAATAAGTTTTATGGTTAGTGATTCACTCTATAAACCAACACGAAGGAAAAAGGGAATAGGTTGGGTAATAATTAAAATATTTTCGTTTTTTCTCTCTCAGGAGGATAAGAGGTGAAAAAGTGATGAATTTGTAAAACAGGCATGAATAGGGTACCAGGTATTTTCTTTTCTGACAATGTTGTCACTTGTCGTATATTCTGCTAACCATTGTCCGTTTGCTTTATAGCCCAAATAAGTAAGTGTTCCAATTCCTAAAACTTTTGTAAGTTTTTCTAAATTGTTTTTTTGAGATGGTATGGAAGTTTTCATAATGTATATTTTTAGGTTCTTGAATGACTCTATAAACAAACACGGTATGTAAAGAGGAAAGGTTGGGTAGAAATGAAAATATTATTAGAATAATTTGATTTATGAAAAAGATGCAAGTATTTTAGTGCTGTGAAAGTGGTTCAAAACTTATATATACAGAAATAAAATTTCAAATGGCAAAAAATTATAAGTTCAAAGAATTGAAGGTGTTTTCATCTGATGAATGGATGGCAAATGCAACAAAAAAATACAGAACAGTATTTGACAGGATGGAAACAACGTTCCTACGGACAGAGTTTTCTTTTTACAATAAATTATTTGATGAGCAGGACTGGAACGCGAAAATTACACTCAAAGCATTTTCAATAATTGCATCTAAACCTACTGAAATGTGCAGCATTGATATACCTGTTGCAGTTAAAATGGATGAAAACATTGTATACGTACGTGATGGTTGGGGTAATGCTATAGAAGGCACCTATTGGATAAAAGGGGATTATTGCTGGGAAGCCTATATTGATGATGAGATTGTAGGAACGCGTAATTTTTTTGTTGAAGATGTTGGCAAAGTCACGTCTTCTGCAAACCCTTATTTTGCAGTTGATTCTGTGAAAATATTTTCTGGAAATGTGGATGGCTGGAGTATGAAAGAAAGAATTTACTGTAAAAAATTTAACCGTAATGAAACCCCCTATTTATGGGTGGAATTTAATTTAAAAACGAAAACGACAAGCGATTGGAATTATGAATTTTTCTTTAATTTTTATGATGATGCCGGGCAACCCAAAGGACAAACAATGCGGACGGGGTATATAGAAAAAGACAA
>JAVHPR010000287.1:0-2342 GCA_036170695.1 Bacteroidia bacterium | reverse complement strand
TTGCTGTTGCTATGGTTTTTAATTATGGGTAAACTAACGGACAATCAAATTTTTTAATGTGAAATCAGTAATATTTATTACCGAATTTACATTAAATCAGTAATAAATATTACCGATAAATAGTTTGCATCACTTTGTTGCCGAAAATCCGGGATTATGGGGTCGCGGTTCTATAGGCGCTAAAAGAAACGAAATTTATACTTTCTTGACAATTAATTTACTGATAAAATTTACTTCTTCAAGTACTACAATATTTCATTTCTACATTAATAACAATTCGAATTTAATTTTCCCTATCTTTACAATCTGGGAATCTGAATCCCAAATTGTAAAGATATGATAACGCGGAATTTAAAAACACAACTGCTTTTATTGGCGAAAAAGATGCCTGCGATTGCTCTCACAGGCCCACGCCAGTCGGGGAAAACCACTTTACTAAAAGCCACATTTCCTGGATATGATTATGTTAATTTGGAGCATCCCCCTACCAGGGCATTAGCTTTGAACGACCCTGACCAGTTTTTGTCTCAATATACAAAAGGTTTGATTATTGATGAGGTTCAGCGTGCTCCTGAGCTTTTTTCGTACTTACAAGTTGCAATTGATAATCAAAAAAAAATGGGTCTTTATATTTTAAGTGGCTCACAAAATTTTTCATTACTTGAAAACATCAGGCAAAGTTTAGCTGGGAGGGTGGCACTTTTCAATTTGCTTCCATTTAGTTTTAGCGAAATGACGGCAGGTAATTTAAAAATTAAAAGTCTCGAACAGATTATTTTTAAAGGAACTTATCCAGCGATTTATGATCGAAAAATTGCACCTGAAATATATTATTCATCCTATTTGAATACTTATGTAGAAAGAGATGTTAGGCAATTAGTGAATGTTCAGAATCTCTCTTTATTTGAGGCATTTGTGAAGCTGTTGGCAGGAAGAGTAGGGCAATTACTTAATTTGAGTGAAATAGGGAATGCCTTAGGTATTGATCATAAAACGGTAAAAAAGTGGCTTTCAGTTTTAGAAACATCATTCATAATTTATTTAGTGCAACCATATCATACGAACTTTAACAAGCGGTTAGTAAAAACACCTAAATTGTACTTTTACGATACCGGATTGGCTTGCAATTTATTGGGAATAGATCAGGAAAAGCAGTTAACCAATCACTGGTCCAAAGGAGGGCTTTTTGAAAATTTTGTTATCAACGAATTTCTTAAAGAACGTATTAATAAAGGAATAATGCCACAATTCTATTTTTGGAGGGATAATAGTGGTAATGAAGTAGATCTGTTAATTCAGGAAAAGGGCAAATTAAAAGCGATTGAAATAAAATCATCTAAAACGTATAACCCTAATTTTTTCAAAGCGCTGATAAATTATTCGCAACTTGCGGATATTAATAAAAGGGAGTGCTTTTTAATTTATGCCGGTTCAAATGAATTAAAAACATCTAATGGAGCATTAGTAAACTGGACTCATATCAGTAAAATATAAAAATTGATTCCAGGATACCCCCTTTGCGGGGGGGGGGCATCCAGTTATTAGGTTAATTATTTTTCAGGTTTTAATATTATGGCCCCTTCAGACTTACTAAAATATCAAGGTCTTTATAAATAAGGGTCGGAATTTGGTCTGTTAGGTTCACCAAATGGGACAGTAGCGATGAATCGCTTTCTGTCCCATTTTTATTTTGATAATGTTACCCTGAAAATGTGGAAATTTATTATATCTGAGCCAGGATCACGATATAATTTTTACCATAAGCTTTTGCGCATTTTGGGCAATAGGCATAATAAAAAAACAATTTTTTAATTTCTTTATTTTTTGATTTCACAAAGGCTTTCATTTCTTCCAGATGGTTTTCCATTTTATTATAGGGACCCTCAAATACTTTACTTAAAAATGTGCCTGAAATTCTTTCCATTTCCCCTTTAGGAACTTCCTTTTCAACGGCTATATAAATATCCGCTCCCCAGAGAGATTTTTCATCTGAAAGAACTAGCTGCTCCTTTGAATGTGCACCTGCTTTTTCAATCATTGCCATATCTCTTTCCATAACCCGTCCAAAATTCAATGGGATATGAAAAATACTGGTTACATGATCTTTGAGAAATAACTTATTATTAAAGTGAATTTCTTTTTCTTGCCATACCTCAACATTTAATTTGGGGCAACAGCCTGTTTCAAGGGGTTCTGATGTATTTGCTTCTGATGTTTTCATGGCGTTTCGATTTTTTCAGGCCAAAAGTAAAGCAATAGAGAATTTAATATAGTGATATAGATTACTATACTAAAGTTTCGGTGTTATTAACAATTTGATTGTCAACAACTTAACTCTGTAA
>JAVHPR010000286.1:0-2352 GCA_036170695.1 Bacteroidia bacterium | reverse complement strand
AATATACAAAATAAATTTTATATTACATACTAAATAATGCTCCTATTAATAACTCCGCAATTAATTACTTTATTAAAAATAGCCGACATTTTGTACTTTTATGCACTAAACAGAGCAAAATAATTTTTAACGATGGTTAAGTATAAAAATGCTTGTAATGAATTAATAAAATGCAAATTGTTGATTTAGTATTATTCTGACCATGAACCCGGACCAGAATCAGACCATGAACCTGCACCAAGAATTGGTTGAATGCTTAGAACAGGAATTTTAGAGTGATTAACAATTTGCTGAGCAAATGGCCCCATCATTCTACCTGTAATATTTTCATCCTGATCTGTCATAATTATAATTAAATCAGCATCGGTGGATTGGGCATAAACAGAGGTCATCAAGGCTTGATTTTTTCCCTGGATAGTTTTTCTTGAATAAGTTAAATCACATTCTTTTATATAAGATTCAATTTGATCTAATTTTATTTCAAATTTATAAAGTTCGTTCTCATCATCAAAATCAGCCAAACCCAAGATGTGCAGTTTTGAAGAGAATTGTTTTGCCAATACAATTGCATGATTAACTTTTTGACGTGAATGAGCTGAATTATCTATCGGCAAAAGAATATTGTCAAAACCCAATTTTTTTGCATGAACCTGAACTGACATTACCGGACAATTCGAACTTGTAACCACTTTGTAAGCATTGCTACCAATGAAGAATTCGGTAAAACCAGAAGAGCCATGGGTTCCCATAATAATTAAATTAACATTATGTTCTTTTGAAATGGAAAGAATTTCATTAAAGATGGTACCATCTGCTGTTATACAGGTTGATTTTATTCCGAAAGTCGATTGAATATTCGCAGCAAATGATTCCAGCCTGTTTTCAACTGCTTCAATTATATCATCCGGAGCCGATATGCGCATTTCAGGAACTACAATACTAAATTTTTCCCAGTGCTTTTCCACCACATGCAAAAGTACCAACTCTGCATTAAATAATTGCGCTGTATAAACGGCATGGTCAAATGCGAGTAGAGAAGTATCTGAAAAATCAATGGGAATAAGAATTTTTTTTATTTTAAATGATTCCATAGTTTTAGATTGTTACCTCTCTCTTCATCTCTCTCCGAAGGAGAGAGGCAATAGGTGAGAAGTGTTAATTGATTTACATTGGTTAAACTTTTCTTTTGACACCTCACCCCCTCTCCTTTGGAGAGGGGAGGGCAAACTGCCAGTGGCAGTTTGAGCCAGCTTGTGCTGAGCGGGTGAGGCTTTTTAGTTTCAATACGGATTTACAAAATGACTTGTATCTTTTCTTTCAATTGGTGTAATACTCAAAACAGGAATGGTTGAATGATGTATTATTTCCTGAGCAGCCGAACCTATAAAATATTTTGTAAATTCCAGTTCTTGTTGCGTCATAATCATGATCAAATCCCCATCCACCTGATTAGCATATTCTATAATATGTTGGGCTAATGTATCTTTACTTTTTACGCTTTTAATAATTTCAGCGGTACATTCAACGCCTTCTTTTTCTAAAAATGCTTTAACCTGCCCTAATTGGCGGGTAAGTCGGTTTACCAAAAATTCATCAGTTGTGAATAGTACCGAAACAACACGAACGGCGGCTCCATGAAATAATTTTGAAAGTTCTATCGCTTTACTTACTTTTTCTCTTGTTTGTTTTGTTAAATCAAGCGGTAGCACTATGTTTTTACATCCGTTACGATGATGTTGTCCCTTGATTGTGATTAGAGGTGTTTTTGATTCCCGTGCTACACGTAGTGCATTCGAACCAATAAATCGTTTTTTTAATCCTTCGCCACCATTAGTACCCATTATTATTAAAGTAGCATTGATAAGTTCAGCTATTTCCGCAATTTTTTCATAAACAACTCCTTTAGCAATAAGTGTATTTACTGTTACTTTGCTTTTGCGCTCAGCATCAGCGGCAATTTTATCCAATTGTAATTGGATATTTTCTTTCATATCCTGATGTTGTTCTTTTGAAAACCACTTGGTGAGTAAGCCGCTATCTTCAATCACATAAAGCAAAGTGATTTCAGCATCATATTCTCTTGCTAAATTAAAGGATTGCTCTAAAGCGATATTGCATTGTTCGGAAAAATCAGTCGGTACTAAAATTTTATTGGTATGTTGAATCATAAATTTTGAATACTTTTGATGAAATTTACTTCGAAACTAATCCATTTAATTAATTTTTACGAATCATGAATAACAAGTATT
Source organism: Bacteroidia bacterium (assembly GCA_036170695.1). Lineage (GTDB taxonomy): Bacteria > Bacteroidota > Bacteroidia > 2-12-FULL-35-15 > 2-12-FULL-35-15 > 2-12-FULL-35-15. Next base: position 103 of record JAVHPR010000286.1, on the reverse strand, counting down.
CATCATTCGTAAGTTTCCTCAATCCGCTTTAGTTTCGTATTTATATTTTTACAATATTACAAAATCTTTTTAAAAAAACTAACAATATGAACAATATCATTCC
>JAVHPR010000285.1:0-12006 GCA_036170695.1 Bacteroidia bacterium | reverse complement strand
CTCCGCTAAGTTATATTTTTATCACTTGACCCCCAACTTTTCCGATTGACCCTTATAACGCTGCAAAAGTATAATCAAATAAAAATAATTGATATGAACTTGATCAAAAAAGAAAATGATTATTTGCACTACTCTTTTTATAGGTCAATAGAAATTTTAAAGTTGATTTTTTTCTAGTGTCAGGTTAAATTTGCTTTGACATATAGTAAGTCATTCCGCCCATAGTGAAGGAACCTTTTTCATTTAAAAAAGATGTCTCGATAACCCTACCATTGACGTGTTTTGTAATTAACAGACTATCCAATAGTTACACTGTCATCCTGAAGAGCCTTTTTGGCGATGAAGGATCTTCTTTATAGTATGAAGATTCTTCATCCTTCCAAAAAAATGGAAGGATTCTGAATGACAGATAATTTAATTACGTCATTTTATATTGCTTTTTTTGAAAAAAATTAACCCTCGAAATGACATTCCGTCTTTTTATAATTAACTCAACACCAGTATTCATATTAGTTGAGTGATATTAATCACTTAAACTTATAATAAAGCTCATTGAAGAAAAAACGCTCATATAGTTTCTTTGTGCCTGAAAAATTATTCATTTATTCATTTAAACTAAAACATTTATGAAATCCGATTCAGAAATTCAAAAAGATGTAATGGCAGAAATCCGCTGGGAGCCATTATTAAATGTCAGCGAAATTGGTGTTGCAGTGAAAACCGGAGTGGTTACACTTTCCGGAACAGTGAACACTTATGGTAAAAAACTTGCCGCAGAGGAAGCTGCAAAAAGAGTTATGGGTGTAAAAGCTGTTGCTGAAGAGATTGAAGTTAAAATTGGAGCAATTGGCAAAAGAACGGATACAGATATTGCCGAAGCTGTAATAAATGCACTCAAATGGCATACCTCCGTACCGGATGAGAAATTAAAAGTGAAAGTAGAAAAGGGATGGGTAACACTTGAGGGTGAAGTAGAATGGGAATATCAACGTACCGCAGCAAAAAATGCGGTTGATAATTTAACCGGAGTAATTGGAGTTTTAAATAACATCAAAATTGTGACTACACTAAAAACCACAGATATAAAAAGTAAAATTACTACCGCCTTCCATAGAAGTGCAACAGTTGATTCAGAAAGAATAATTGTCTCTTCAGAAGGAAGTAAAGTTACTCTTAGAGGAAAAGTCCGCTCTTATGCAGAAAAGAGAGATGCGGAAAATGCAGCATGGCTGGCTCCGGGTGTTAATAAAGTTGAAAACAAGTTGGAGATTGATACGGAAGTATTTGCATTATAATAATTTATATAAACATCCTCTTCCTCTTTTCAATAATATAGAGGAAGAGGATGTTTTTTAAATTAAATTTAAAAAAATGAAAAGGGCCCTATATTATATGTTTTCAGCAAACAATCCCTTCTACTACAATAGATACTAGTAAAAAACAACATTGATAAACAGATAAAACAACGATGATGATTGCTGAAAAAGAAAGAACCGAAATTGACATATTGACAAATCCTGATGTAAGCCCATGTTTGTCAATCATTCTTCCTACCCATGTGAGGTATCCTCATTTCAAAGAAGACAAACAAAAATTGAAAGAGTTGCTTCAAAAAGCAGAGCAATATTTCGAGACAAATTATTCCAAAGCTGTTGCTTTGCTAATGATAAACAAAGTTTATGAACTTGCGAATAGCATAGACTTCCATTTTCATTCACGATCAAGAGGACTTGGAATTTTTGTTTCACCTGATGCGGAGAAAATAGTTCATTTCCCCTTCCCGGTAAAAGAAAGAATTGTAATTGGGGATACTTTTGAAACAAGAGACGTTATTTTGACGGAAACCTATAAATTAGATTATTGGGTATTATGTCTGAATGAAAAATCCATACGATTATTCAAAGGGGAAGGAATGCACCTAGAAGAAGTAAATGACACTAATTTCCCCACTGAATTTATTGATGAATATGATGAACCCAGGTCGAACAGGGGAAGTTCTTTTAGTTATTCATTGAAAGGTATGAAAGATAAATCCGTAATTAAAGAAGAACGTTTCTCTGCCTTCTTAAGAATAATCGATAGAAAGCTGTCAAGCTATTTAGATTTAAAATCGAAATTAATTTTATCCGGTGGGAAAAAAAATATTGCAGACTTCGAAAAAATTTCAGAGCGAAGCGAGAAAATCATTGCAAAAGTTATTGGCAACCACGATTACAATAATTTTAAAACCTTTTCGGGTTTGGTGTGGGATCAGGCAATGAACTATATGGATCAGAAAAATGAAATTATCTTCAAAAAGTTTGTGGAAGCTTATGGCACCGGTTTAGCAGCCTGGGGAATTGGAAATGTGTGGGAAGCTGCAATCGAGGGCAAGGGCATGACTTTACTTGTTGAAAAAGATTTTTCCCATACAGGATTTCTTGCAAAAAATGAATACAAACTATTGTTCGATCCTCCAAATATTTTGCATAAAATTATTACTGATTCCGTGGATGACGTGATTGAAATTATTATGAAAAAGGGTGGGAATGTAGTTTTCTTTGAGAATGGGAAACTTGATGATTATGGCAATATCGGCCTGTTGCTGAGATATTGAGTTTGTTTTTTTTTAATAAAAAATATTCCGCCTCCGTCATATAGTAAACTATTGGTAAGGGATACAATCTCAATTCCCGAACCTTCAATATAGTTCCTTAATGCGATACCTTGCTGGTGCATGTCGATAGTACCTATGAACAATAGTTTATTATTATACAATCCGCATGTTCCTCCTAAAAAGCCATGTTTATGGCCGATAATAGAAATTTGCTCCGGGCTGAAATAAAAACAATTCAAACCCTTTTTTATAAGTTTTTTCTCAATTCCTTTGTCTGAAGTAATAAAATTCTTATTGCCAAGATGGGTTAAACTGCATCGTGTAAAGGCTTGTGGCAAATTTATAAATTCTTTATTCCTGTTAAGTTTGAGGATGACAGGATCAGTGAATCCTGTTTTATGAAAAAAATAATGTTCCGTGCCAATGCAGTTGTATGAAACGCTATTTTCAAAATTCTTCTCGATTTTTTTTTCACCAAAAACATAGTCAACCTTGTGAAAATTCAAAAAATCTAACAATGGGAGAGGCGCATTTGGAGCTATAATCAGATTAGATTCATCCTGGTAAATAAAAATATCAGGATGACCGGAAATAGAATCAGACGTTAATCCTATCGATTCAAATTGAAAAACATCACCTACCTGCTTTTTTAGACATAGTACGGCCTCTTTTGGAGCCCTTTTATCAATTATAGCTAACATCAAATTGATAGTGTGAGAGATTATTATCAGCGATAAACCTTGTGTATATACCCTTTTCCATTAGTTCCTGTTTGTTGCTGCCATTGAAACCTACAGCAAAATTAAGCTGCTTTTCACTCACTCTGAACGTAACTTTGTCAGGATTTTTATTTCCCAGACCCCTAAAAATCAGCTCATTCCATATTTTACTCATTACCATTTCTTTGAATGAGGGGTGAAAAGGACCGGCAATAAGGGACTTCCCGTCCACTAGTTCTTCAGAAGGATGTAACCCAATTCTTAAAATAGTAACATTGTTTTTTTCAAAAACTTTGACAAGTTCCTTCGTCCATAAAACGGCTTCTTCGAGTGATAAAGGTTTGTAAACTCCCTTATTATATAGCTTTTCTAATGCAGTATCTTTAATGATGACGGTTGGATAAATCCTTGTACTCTGGGCTCCTAATGCAACAATGTCGTTTGCTGTTTGAAGAGATCTTTGAAAAGTGTCTGTTGGCAAACCAATCATCATTTGAAGTCCGAGTTGAAATCCGTTTTTCAAAATTAAGGCAGAAGCTTTTTTAATAGCCTCAAAGTTATGCCCTCTGCCTGATTTATTTAACACCTCATCATTTGTGGATTGCGCACCAAGCTCTATGGTTGTTACACCATATTTTTTTAGTAAATCTAATTTTTCCTGCTGAATATAATCCGGGCGGGTTGATACCCGTATGCCCGAAACAAGCCCGTTTTCAATAAACCTGTAAGCTTCTTTTAAATATTTTTCCTGAAGGTCATTCGCTATTCCTGTGAAACTCCCGCCAAAAAAAGCAATATCGACAATCCTTTTTTCTTTCATAGAACCCAGATGAGTTTCTACAATTCTTTGAACATCTTCCGGTTTAGGAATAGACAATGTTCCGCTTATCTTCTCCTGGTTGCAAAAAACACATTGATGCGGACAAGCCAGTTCAGGCAGGAATATTGGGATATTTGAATGTTTTGTGTTTTTCATTGAGCCCTACCAAGTATAATTTATTTAATCATTTTTTTACTTTGGTTCATTATCCTCATTATATAGATACCCGTGGCCAGTTCATGCACATGCACGATTGATTTTTCGCTTAAAACTTTCCCTGATAAAACCGTTTTTCCCAATTCGTCGGTAATAAAATAATCCTTCCCTATCAGATTTTGATTCACTGTGAGGGTAATAAAATCAGTGACAGGCATAGGGAATACAGTAAAATCAGTTGCATTTTTATTTTCATCGATTCCTGTTGAAATTGCAGTAACATTAATTCTATAATCCTCTACTTCTCCCCAGGCAGAAATTCCGCACGCGGCTGTTGCTTCCTCTGTATAGTGAATTCTGGTCCTGATTCTTTTTAAGCCCATTGAAGTGCTTGGCGGACAAAATAGAGTTGCCGAATAGGGGCCTCCTCCGGGAGTTCCTGCCACTGTGATTGCCTGATCATCGGAAAAGTCCCCATTATTATTCCAATCTACCCAGATACCACACTGGTCTGCAGGATATGTAGGGTTACCATTTGTAACACTTATTGCCAGGGAAGCACCTTGCGCAATACTTGTTGAAGGGGAGGGATAATCGGTGTACCCGCCTGCAGAGCAAAGCGAAGAATTATTAGTTGTTCCAAAAGTAACATTCGAAATATATTCATCATAAGTTGCAGCCGATGCACCCGCTACACAATAACTCAATGTGTCAATTTTCCTTGTTCCTAAAGGGTTTGTAACTATAGGTGTTACAGCTGTTCCAACTGTTAATGAGCTGCATTGAGCATCTACAAAATCACCCATAATTGCAGTTGAAGAAATATCATAAGTGAGCCAAAAATAATTTGTTCCATCACTTAATGATTGGGTTCCTGAAATGTTGAAAGTCCCATTGGGAGCATTTGAAGTAGCTCCAAATTGTGTAGTTGTGGCGAAAGTATTACTTGATCCGGTATAAAAAAGTTTTGCATTTGTAATATCGGCAGAAGGGCTGGTGGAGCCTGTTGTGTTAAAAGTAAATGAAGTAACAGCCAGAGGCGACAGGTTTCCGCTGGTAACAATCTCAACACCAATAATTTCCATGTTCGTTTGACCCGGAGATAAAATAGCGGTATTGTTTTGGGTTGTTGTACATGAATCATAGATCATTGGTACTGAAAGATAGTAGACTGGTGTTTCCCAAAGCCCTCTTCCATAAGTAGCAGCCCGTAACTTACTGTTTTGCGGATTTGCATCATAGTGAATTTCTATTTCACCAATTCTCACATTTGGCAATCCGGTGTTATAGGAAACCCAATTATTTGAACCTTTTCTAAAATAAATACCCAGTTCGGTGCCCACATATAACTGGGCCTCTAATGTTGATTGTTTGTTTTGAACTATTGAATATGCAGGAATTTGTGGCAATCCGGCAGAAATATCAGTCCATAAAGTTCCTCCATTAACCGACTGATAAACTCTATTTGCATTATATCCTCCCAGAGTGACCCAAAGTGTATTTTCGTCATCATTTTTGACCGCAATAGAAGTAAGTTCTCCATAGCTTACAGGTAAAGTACCAGTAATGTCGGTCCATAAAGTTCCCCCGTCTGTCGTTTTCCAAATAGTATCATAAGATGCAACGTATAAAACCTGTGTGTTTGAAGGCGCAATTGCCATGGAACGAATTTTACTTGAGCAGTTCATCGTAGATATATTTGTCCAGCTGTCACCTCTGTCTGTCGTTTTCCAAACATCGGAATACCCTGCATATAATGTCTGATTGCTAACAGGATCAATAATATACGGTGTAACCCATGCTCCATCACCGGCTCCGGATGGTTGAATATCTGTAAAATCACTTACCCAATGATCCGTTGTTCTGGTTATTTGTCCATTAATATAAGTACCATATTGAACATCAGCATCGGTATAATCAATTAAACACTCCATCCCATCTCCACCTTTTACATCAGACCAGGCACCACCCGAAAGAAGCTTAGTTCCATTATCCTGCAAACCGGTGATAGTTTCCATCGAATCAGTTTTCGAAACACCAAGTTTATACATTTGACTTATTATCAATCCATTAGTTTTATCCGTCCAGGATATACCATTATCGGTTGAAGAATATACTCCTCCATCATTACATTCAAATAAATTCCCATTGTTCTGAAATTTAAGCATGTGTTTATCGGCATGAACTTCGGGAACACCGTCGCCCCACCAATGATTAACAATAGCCCATGAAGTTCCTCCATTTACTGAGCCCCAGGTATTTACCCCACCAATAAATAAAGTATTTGCATTGGTTGGTGAAGCGGCAATGGCTAAATCATAAAATCCTTGTCCGCCAACGTCACTTCCGGTTGATTCCCAGCCAAATAAATTTGTTGTTGTGCTGTCAAAAATTGTGGTGTATGATGCGCCGCTGTTTATTGATTTATAAACACTATAAAATCCATTATCACTGGCACTGGCGACAGCATAAACCCATGTAGGCTGGTTCACAGAAACTGCCAATTCTATCCTTTGTGCATTAAGATCGCTTAAAGCCTGAGTCCAGGACGTTCCACCATTTACGGTAAAATATATTTTCCCATTCTGAGTGGAACCGTAAAGCGTGTTAAAATCTCCGGGTTTATATTCCAGATCACAAAAATTAGTTGCAGTTAACTGAGTACTCCAGGTGGTACCGCCATTAATAGTTTTATAAACCCCGTTTGTTGTTGCAGCAATAATAATCTGATTATTAGTGGGATCTATCAAAAGGCGTTTAACCATGCCCCAGTCAGATAATGCAAAACTAATATCTGTGGTGTTCCATGTAGAACCTCCATTTACCGACTTTAACACACCTATACTATGATTATCCCAACTATCTTTATCGCCTGTAGCAATATAAATTGTATTTGAAGTTGCGAAATCAGATGGAATAACAATGTCACTTACCGCAAGGACTCCGTTATTATCGGTTAAACAGGTCCAGCTTGAACCATTATCTGTTGTAACCCACAAGCCACCTGCAGCTGCCCCGACCCAATAGGTGTTATTATCAGTAGGATGAAAAGCAATACAGCTGATACGGCCAATTCCCGAGTAACCTCCATTAGAACTGTTTGTTCCTAAATTTGTCCAATTTGCTGATAGTACAGAAGGTAATTGGTTGTTGGATTTTGAGATTCCATCATAAGCATCGGAAGCCGACTTTTCAGAGAACTTCCCTGTTTTTGGACTTACCTGACCTTCCATTTCATATTCCCAGCGTTTAAATTGTTTCCAACCAATGGCTTTTTTCTTTAATCCATTTTCATAATAATATCCTTTGTTAACATTATATGGTGCCCAATATTCATAAAAAGCTTTTTTATAATCAAATAATGTTAAGTCACTTTTGGATTTGTTCGTGGGCAATTTCTTTAACCACGATTGTGAACTTACGCTATTGCTATAGCAAATTAATAAAATGGTAATTTTTACAAGTAATTTTGTTTTCATATGTAGTTTTTAAATTTGATCGAAAAGTATGCAAAATAAAATTATTATTCCATGTAAATCTATAGAATGTGGACGACAAATATCCCTAAATGTTTTTGTTTCAAACTATACGGCAATGTCATTACGTTTTTGAACTTTCAAACATAAATGCCTCCCCAGGGTCTTCGACAAGCTCTGACTGACGGCGCGCTAGTCATATTGAGCCTGTCGAAATATGTGCGATGGCTCTTAAATAATGAAATTAGGGAAATTTGTCGTGTACCCTCTATAGTACGAAAAAGAATTAAAATGAAGGGTTGAAATTTTTGGGCGCCTTTTTAGATTTATTCAGATTGGTCTGGAATAGGGGTATAATTTCATCATTAGGGAGGCATACCGGCATAATAAACACTTAGTCCTGGTCAGGTTCTTTTAATACTATCCCATAGGGCATCAGCTGTTTTATCCCAACTGAAATCGAGTTTTCGTTTCCTTCCCTTTATTATCAGTTCGTTGCGTAAATCCTCATCTTTAAACATTAAAATCATAGCATTGGCAATGGAATCTACCGAAAAGGGATCAACCAGTAATGCTGCATCTTTTGCCACTTCAGGCATTGATGTTATATTGCTGGTAATTACGGGTGTATCGCAATTCATTGCTTCCAGGATAGGAATTCCAAAACCTTCAAAATACGGAACATAAGTCATTGCCAGGGCAGAGCCCACTACATTTTTTAAATCCTCGGTTGACAAACGACCTGTAAAAATCACACTATCACGATATTTCATATTGATATAGGTGCGCTTTATATCGCTGGTCCAGTAATATTTTTCGCCCACAACCACCATTTTTACATCGTTTGATTGTGTGCTTTTAAATTTATCAAAGGCCTCAAACAAGCGCGAAATATTTTTACGCGGATGCAATGCTCCAATGAATAAAAAGTATTCACAGCTTTTTGAAAACTTCTGTTTTGTGCTTTGTTGCAACGCTTGATCAATTGGCTTATATAAATCATTACAGCCATCATACACCACATCAATATTAGCGGGATTAATTGCATACTGTTTAACAATATCATTTTTTGAAAATTCTGAAACAGTAGCTATTCTTGTGGCTTTGTGCGCAAATTTCGGAAAAAAGTGTTTGTAATATTTACGAACCAAAAAGGGCACATCATTCGGATAATGTTCAAAATTCAAGTCATGAATTACAGCTAATTGCTTTACATCAGAGCGGAGCGACAAATAACCATCGGGAGAAACAAATACATCAGGTTTGTATTTATTTAAAAAATCAGCAACTGAAAATTCAAACCACCAATAAAACAAAAATGGGTGACGTGCCTGTGGTGCAAGGACTACAGGAGTGATATTATCTGAAAAAATAAATTCTTCATCAAAATCACGGTCGAATAAAAAAATAAAATGATCTTCAGGATGTTTAGTGGTGATACGTTTAAGTGTTTCGTATGAAAACCAACCAATGCCTTCCAGCTTATTTTTCAGAAGTAAGCGGGTATTAACAACTATTTCCAATGTTTTTATTTTTTTATTGAAACGAAATTACACAAATAATCGCTCTGTCATCCCGAGTTTTTCGCGAGGGTATACGACAATGTCATTACGGTATGGAACTTTCAAACATAAATGCCTCCCCAAGGTCTTCGACAAGCTCTGACTGACGGCGCGCGAGTCATATTGAGCCTGTCGAAATATGTGCGATGGCTTCTTAAATTATAAAATTAGGGATATTTGTCGTACTCCCTTTTCGCGAGGGATCTTGTTCAATTGATGGTTTTGTTTAATATTAACAAGATCCCTCTTGGCAAAAAGCCAATCGGGATGACATTGCCGACCAAAATTCAAATGCGATGATGCCTTTATTGACAGAATTGTACATCGTATTTCGATAAAAAAACTATACTTTTACGACCCGAATGAAAAACGCAATTAAATACATTCTTCACAAACTTCTTGGTTTTAAAAACTATCTGTTTATTTTTTCGTTATTTAAGATTTATACGCTTAAAAGTGATAAAAATGAAAAGGATTTCTTTCAGTTTTTAAGTTTAATACCGGAAAACACTACTGTACTGGACATTGGTGCCAATATTGGTATTATGACTGTACACCTGGCACGTTCCATAAAAAATGTTACTGTTTTTTGTTTTGAGCCGATGCCAAACAATATTGCCACATTCAAACGAATTGTAAATTATTTTAAACTGAAAAATGTTCAGCTTTTTGAAATAGCATTGGGAAATACCGAAGGAGAAGTGGAAATGGTAATGCCGGTAATCAGCTCAGTAAAGATGCAAGGCTTAAGTCATGTTGTGCATAGCAGCATTACGGAAAATAATGAGGGGGAACGTTTTAAAGTCCCTTTGAAGAAATTAGATAATCTTGAAGCATTGGTAAATGCTACAAAACCTATAAGTGCAATAAAGATTGATGTAGAAAATTTTGAATATTTCGTATTGGATGGAGCCAAAAACCTTCTAATGAAATACAAGCCGGTTGTTTATGCAGAGCTCTGGGAAAACGAAAATCGTGAAAAATGTTTTGATCTTTTCCGGCAGCTGAACTATGCAACATTTATCGTTATAGATAATAAAATGGTTAAATTTGATAAGTTAACGCACAAAACACAGAATTACATTTTTCTTCATGTATAGAATCGTAAATTCGTTTTTTTTATTCGATATTTTAACCTTGTTTTTGCCTGATGCATAAGAAATTTGTTACCAATCTTGCTTTTTTACTTGTCTTGAACTTGATTATCAAGTCTATTTTTATTTTAGGCTTCGACAGGGCAGTTCAAAATGAAGTTGGTGCTGCGAGTTATGGTATTTATTTTGCAATTTTTAATTTCTCCTTTATTCTTACCATCATCCTTGATTTTGGTATCACCAATTTTAACAATAAAAACATAGCTCAAAACAACCACTTACTTACCAAGCATTTTTCGGGCTTATTTACTTTAAAATTAATTCTGGCAGTTTTTTATATTGTGGTTGTTTTGATTGCAGGTGTGGTCATTGGTTATGATACCAGACTGATGAAGCTTTTGGTATTGCAAGGCTTTAATATGTTTTTGCTGTTTTTTATTAATTATCTCCGTTCCAATTTAGCCGGCTTGCACTTGTTTAAAACAGATGCCATTGTTTCTATCCTGGACAGGTCGATTTTAATACTTTTATGTATTGTAATGTTGAAAACAGATGTCCTGAAAAGTGCTGACGGAATCATGTATTTTGTATATGCGCAAACGTTTGCCTATTCAGTTAGTGCCATTGTTGCATTTATCATTATTTTAAAAAAAACCCATACGTTTAAACTGAAGTGGAATTGGGCTTTTTCAATGATGATATTAAAAAAAAGCCTTCCTTTTGCCATCCTTACCTTGCTAATGTCGTTTTATAATCGCATCGACACAGTTATGATTGAGCGCCTACTGCCGACTGGTGTAGGGGATGTCCAGTCCGGAATTTATGCTCAGGGTTTTCGTTTGCTGGATGCAGTAAATATGATTGCTTTTTTAACGGCCGGTCAGCTACTACCTATTTTTTCAAGGATGTTAAAACATAAGGAGTCTGTTGAGCCCTTGGTAAAACTAGTAAGCACGTTATTGCTTTCATCCGCTATTGTTGTTGGTGTTGGTTGTGCTTTTTACAGTAGGGAACTGATGGGAATGCTTTATCCTGTTCATGTTGAAGAATCGGCAAGAATATTCAGTTTATTAATGCTTAGTTTTATTGCTGTTTCCACTACCTACATTTTCGGAACTCTACTCACAGCAAACGGCAATATGAAACAGCTTAATATAATGGCAGCCTTCGGCATGATATTGAATATTACACTAAATTTGATTCTAATTAAACCGTTTGAAGCCTATGGTTCGGCTATTTCAAGTATGTTTACCCAATATCTGACAGCTATCATCCAGGTGATCATTGCACAACGTATTTTTAAATTTAAGGTTAATTACAGATTGATAAATACCTTAATAATGTTTGCAATAGGCGTGGTGGCCATAAATTTCGGCTCTAAAATGCTTCATTTAAACTGGATGGTGAGTTTTGTGATAATGGTACTGACATGTGGGGTATGGGCATTTATTTCTGGCATAATAAGCATAAAAGGTATTTTTCGCATTCTTAAGTATGGATAAAACAATTTGCCAATTTATTAATTTGAAAGGATTAATCCCTAATTGATTCGCTGGAAAAAAATCAGATATTTGTGTCATGGC
>JAVHPR010000284.1:0-2368 GCA_036170695.1 Bacteroidia bacterium | reverse complement strand
ATCTTTTCCGCTTTTTAAAACGGAAGTGTTAAAATTAAAATCAGAGCCATTAAAAAGACAATCTAAGGATTCAAGAACTGAACTTTTTCCAATTCCATTGTTGCCAACAATTCCATTAAAAAATTGCCCATTAGAAATTGGAATATAGTTTATAGCAGAATATGTTTTGTAGTAACGTAGAAATAATCCTATTATCATATTTTTTTGTTTTTTTTACGGTAAAATAGCCACCAACGTCAGTCTGTGAAAAAACCTCCGCTTTCATCTTCCAAAAGTAGTCAAAAATATTTGGATATTAGACAGTAATTTTGTAGTTTTAAGCATGGAACATATCATAGGAATCTCCCGCCAGCAACTGCAAATAAGCAGCTTAGAAGACAAAATCACTCAGGAAAATCCAGTTCGTTTTATCGAAGCCTTTGTAGAGAACATCTCGCTTGAAGCCATTGGTTTTACGGTAAAAACGCTAAAGACCGAAGGTCGCCCGAGTTTTGATACAAAACTATTTCTTAAAATCTATTTATACGGTTATCTAAACGGACTGCGAAGCTCAAGAAAACTAGAAAAAGAGTGCATTCGCAATATCGAATTGCAATGGCTTTTATGCGGTATCGTGCCTAATTATCATAGTATTTCTGATTTTAGAAAAGACAATCCAAAGGGTTTAAAGAAATTATTCAAACTTTTTGTTTCCTTTCTCAAAGATGCCGACTTAATTGCTGGCGAAACCATTGCCATTGATGGAACCAAAAGCCGCGCACACAATAGCAAAAAAGCCAATTTCAATCAAAAGAAAATAGACCAACACCTGGCTTATATTGAAGAGAAAACCCAAGAATACCTTGACGAGTTGGCTACAAATGATCAAAAAGATTCAGGTGTAACCATTACCAAAATCAAAGAAAAAATAGAGCGGCTAAAGAAAAATAAAATTCGATACGAGCTCCTAGAAGAAAAGCTAAAAGCCAGCGGTGAGCCACAAATTAGTTCTACCGATACCGATGCTAGGGCATTACTAGTTCAGGGACAAGTGGTTGAAGTAAGTTATAATATTCAAGCAGCGGTAGATAACAAATACAATTTAGTAGTTGCCACCCACACTATCAACCGTAACGATCGCAACGCATTGTCAGCCATAGCATTAGAAGCAAAAGAGAACCTAAACCTAGAAACCTACACGGCATTGGTGGACAAAGGCTACCACAATGGTCGAGAAATAGACAGTTGCAAGAACAACAACATTACCTCCATTGTAGCCCAGCCAGAACAAGGAAAGAGCAATGAAAACGGCACACAACCCGAGTATTTTGTATCAAAATTTACTTACAATAAAGAGACGGATACTTATACTTGTCCGCAAGGCAAGACTCTTGCCACCAAAGGCACTTGGCATAACAAAACAGGGAGAACCGCCGAGAGTGGCTATCAATTTAAGAAATACCGCACACCAGATTGCAAAACTTGTCCAGTTAAAGACCTGTGCACCAGTAGAAAAGGCGGACGAGAGATTGACCGCAGCCAATATGCTGATGCTGTGGAGGAAAACAACAAACGATACCATGCAAATAAGGACTTGTACCGCACAAGGCAAGAGATTAATGAGCACATCTTTGGCACGATCAAGCGACAATGGGGTTACAACCACACCAATTTATCGGGACTCGAAAAAGTAAATGGAGAACACAGTCTAATAATGCTAGTGTACAACATCAAACGCAGTATGAATATCCTGGGTATTCCCGATCTGATTGAAAAAATCAAGAAATGGAACTCACCCTACAAGGCAAAAGTCTTGTTTTTGCTAAAAGTGGACTATTTGCCCCTCAAATTAGACTTCATTTTCTTTGAAACTAAATTAGCTGCCTAAAAAAACAGCCTTCGTTACAAGCCTTTATTCGAATTTTGGGTGGGGAAAATACAGTAGTTTAAAAGGGAAAATGGCGTTTTTTCACAGCCTGACGTTTCGCCGCTTTGAGATGGTGGGGAAAAGTACGCCTTACCTTCGGTTGATGACTGAATTTTACAGGCGCAAGACCAAGTTTCAGTTTATGACCGAAACCCCACTATATCAAAACGGCTGTTAACTGACGCCTTTAATTCTTTTGGTATTAATTTTCAATTTTTAGATAAATCTTATAATTTTCTAAATCTATTTTATAAATATTCAATCTGTTTATAATATTCATTCCTAATAATGGTGTAATGTTACCATCCATAACTGCAAAATCTACATTATTTATTTTTTTACCACCAATTATAATTTTAGGTAAATTCCACAACTCAACCAAATGTTTTTTACCATCAGCAGTAACCATATATTTTTTTTCTAAAAAATTAATCGCTCTCTTAGGATTTTTAATTCCGTTTT
>JAVHPR010000283.1:0-12105 GCA_036170695.1 Bacteroidia bacterium | reverse complement strand
AATTATACTATTAAGCCAATATTGTAAAAGTTATTTTGTCCCAATTCCTTAGTTGTTGTGTTTTAAAATATTTTTCAAAAAAAATATGGAATAATAACATTGATAACATCCTATTGATGAAATTCAAAAGAAACAAACTTAAAACCTTAAAGCCATGCTAAAAATTTCAGTCATCTCAATCGTAATTGCAACATTAATGAGCTTTGCAATGATAAATCCGAACCCGGGAGAGCCTTGCTCCATCAATGGAAAGGTAAGTAAGAAAAACAGTACAGAAATTATCCCTTTTGCCAATCTGGTACTTTTCAGGGGGGATTCCTTAGTTTCAACAACTACTTCGGATGCAAACGGAATGTATTGTTTTAAAAATGTTCCTGCGGGAAAATACAAATTGAAAATAAATTATGCGGGATATAAAAAAATGGACATCCCGAATATTGCCGTCACTACTAATAATATAATTCTAAAAAATATTCAGTTATCAGCTGAAACAACCGAACTTAAGGAGGTAGAAATTGCCTCAACAATAAACGCAGGAGGAAAAGCCAGCTACAAAATGGCTGCATCCGAATGTAATAAAAGAATGTCCGCCGCTCCAATGTCAAGTTCTTTTGATATGGGACAACTCAGCCCAGACTTCAATACCGAAGGTTACAACAAAATAAACGATAACGAATTCCGTTCAACGGATAAAAATGCATTATCCACATTCAGTATAGATGTCGACAGAGCTTCGTACAGCAATGTTCGCAGGTTTATCAACCAGGGGAGCCTTCCTCCGGCAGATGCAGTTAGAATCGAAGAAATGATCAATTATTTTTCATATGACTATCCACAACCGACCGGAAATGACCCTTTTTCAATCACCACCGAATATGCAGATTGTCCATGGAATTCAAAACATAAACTGATACATATCGGGTTACAGGGCAAAGAAGTAAAAACAATGAATCTGCCGGCAAATAATTTAGTCTTTTTGCTCGATGTTTCCGGATCGATGAGTAGCCCCGATAAACTACCTTTGTTAAAAGCCGGCTTAGGTCTGTTAATTGATCAGCTTCGCCCACAGGATCGTGTTGCTATCGTAGTTTATGCCGGTGCAGCCGGTGTGGTATTACCTTCTACTTCGGGCAGCAATAAAGAAAAAATTACAGACGCTTTGGAGAAATTGCAGGCAGGAGGCTCAACTGCGGGTGGTGAAGGTATCATATTAGCTTATAAAATAGCTAAAGAGAATTTCCTAAAAGGTGGCAACAATCGTATAATACTGGCTACCGATGGTGATTTTAATATTGGCGCAAGCAGTGACGGTGAAATGGTAAGGCTGATTGAAGAAAAACGCGAACAAGGTGTGTTCCTTACTGTTCTTGGTTTTGGAACTGGCAATGTTAAAGATTCTAAAATGGAACAGTTGGCTGATAAAGGCAATGGGAACTATTCCTATATCGATAACTTACTTGAAGCAAAAAAAGTGTTAGTGAAAGAAATGGGCGGAACCATGCTCACTATAGCTAAAGATGTGAAAATACAGATTGAGTTTAACCCGACATTTGTAAAAGCCTTCCGCCTGGTTGGTTATGAAAACCGGGTACTTGCCAATGAAGATTTTAATGATGATAAAAAAGATGCTGGTGAACTTGGCTCAGGGCACACCGTTACCGCCATGTATGAAATTATTCCTGCCGGCAGCGACGAAGAAGTAGCGTCTATCGATCCTTTAAAATACCAACAAACAAAACCAGTTATCCAAGGTTCTGGAAATGAATTAATGACTATAAAATTCAGATACAAAGCACCGGATGAAAATACCTCCAAACTAATTACACATGTGGTACTTGATAATAAAACAGCTGCGAATTTTGTTACAGAAAATTGTAAATTTTCATCAGCAGTAGCCGAATTTGGGATGTTGTTGCGTGACTCCAAATTTAAGGGCGATGCCAATTTTAAAGAAGTGTTGAGCCTTGCTCGTGCTTCAAAAGGAAAAGATGATGACGGTTATCGATCCGAGTTTATCAAACTGGTTGAAATGGCAGAACTTTTAAAGAAATAATCTCTTGGTTTTCATTGTAACCCCGCCTTTGAAGGCGGGGTTATTCAAAACGTTTCTAATAAAGGGCTTTAGCCCTGATAGTTTAAAAAGTACCGAAGTATTGAATCTGTGGAATTATTATTTTGCAACAATCATTTTTTTAGTCATCAAAAACTCTCCTGACTTTATTTGATAATAATAAATTCCATCACTTAAATTAATTCCGCAAACATTACAGGAGTGTTCTCCTTTCGGTTTATACTCGTCGAAAACAGTACCGATTTCCTTGCCATATTGGTTAAAAATTTTCAAACTGGTTTTGCCGGGAGCATCCAGAAAGTAGTTAATAGAAGTAGTTTCAGAGAATGGATTGGGATAATTTTGTTCCACCTGAGATGCACCAACATTATCATTCTCCACTATCCCCGTGGAAGATGCAGGAAAAATGCTGATATCATCAAAATAAATGAATGACCAAACCGAATTGGCGGCTTCCGCATTAAATTTAATTTCTACCTGTTGACCGGCAGCTGCTGTTAAATCAAAATAGCCATAAGTCCATTGCTGTATATCATTATATTGACAAAGGTATGATTCCGATATCGAGGTGCCTGAAATATACACATTTACCTTCGCTCCTACCCATAATCCGGCACATTCGGATGTTGAAGCAGAACGGGTTTGATAATAAATTTCAAGTTTAACCAAATTTGCAACCGGTAAAGTAACAATTTGTGAAAGGTGGTTAACGTTGTAAGAATACCCGCCGAGCCTTGCCATATAACTTCCGGAATAGGGACTAACCGGAGGGGTAATCGATGTTGATGCAAAAAATGCAGCTGTTCCAACAATATCATCTGAGGCTTGTGAATATGCAGTCCATCCGGCATAACCGCTCTCAAACCCACCGTTTATAATTTGTTGTGAATAGATTAAGTTCGAGAAGAAAATTGCCGCAATAAAAAACGAGTTTTTTTTCATAATTTCCGCATATAAAAATGAATTATAAAATTTATAAGTATAAACTACCCTGCAAATTTATATCATTTGAACGATTTCGCAATAAAATATGCTTGCAAATACGATAAAATTATACCCGAATTCCTACAATCAATATATCATCAACCTGCTCGCTTTCTCCTTTCCAGGCAATCAATCCATCAGATAGTTTTTGTTTTTGATCCGCCATTGGCAAATGTGCGATTTGCAGCAATAATTCTTTTAAATTCTTTATCATATATTTTTTCCCTTTTTCTCCTCCAAACTGGTCGGGAAAGCCATCCGTAAGTGCATAAATAAGATCTCCTTTTTGCAGCTTGGTAGTATGCAAAGTAAAACTTTCTGTATCTTTATCATGTTTCCCCACAGGCATTTTATCAGGTTTGTACTCAGTAATTTCGTTATTTCTAACCATAAAAACAGGATTATTTGCCGCTGCAAACAAAAGTTGTGTACGTTCCTGATTTAATACCAACAAACTACAATCCATACCATCTTTGCCACCTTCGGGGCTTCCGTCTTTTTTCAATCGTTCGATGATAATTTTTCTTGCAGCGTTTAAAATTTGGTCAGGTTCAGTTTCTTTTTCTATTGATTTTTCTAAACTCGAAATGTTCAAAATACTCATAATTGCACCTGGTACACCATGACCGGTGCTATCGGCAACCGACAAAGCAAAGTTGCCATTGTTCAATTCTGCTGCCCAGTAAAAATCGCCACTTACCACGTCCTTTGGTCTGAAAAACACAAAATAATCTTTTAGATGGTGATCTAAGATTTCAGTAGTTGCTAAAAAACTGCGCTGTATCCGCTCGGCATAGTTGATGGAATCTTTAATATCTTTGAGTGCCTCTCCGAGCTTTTCACTTTTTTCTTCAACTACTTTTTTCTGCTCTTCTACAATTTTGTTTTTCTCCACAATAGTAACAGTTGCTTTCCTCACTTCTTCCCTAAGTTCATTTGCTTTTGCTCTTAGCCTTCTTCCGTTCCAACGTACAATTAAAATGATACAAAACACAAGCATCAAGACATAAGATAAATATACCAACCAGTGCCTGTACCATGGCGGTAGCACCGTAAATTTATATTCTATCGGTTCGCTCCACACGCCAAAAGGACTTTGCGCTTTTAACCTAAACGTGTATTTACCTTCATTAATATTACCGAATACTGCTGAGGTTTTATTGGTAATTGAGCTCCAATCATTTCCGTATCCCTCTAAAATGTATTGGTAGCGCACAAGATATGGCTTGGCCGGTTCAATTGCTGCAAAGTCAAATGTTACATTGTTGTGCGCATAAGGCAGTATAAGGTTCTCGGGTAATGAATAAAATTTTGTGATGCCATCAAACTCTATTCCTGAAAACTTTGTACGCTGACTATCAAGAATAGCTTGTGGTACAGTTTTGCCGAAAGCATCGAACTGAGCAAGTAACATTGCTGCCGAATCAACTTTTCCAAAGTTTGAAACTTTGGAAAAGTTAAACCAACAAATATTTTCGTTATTTATTTTTACACTTTGAATCACAACATCTGGCGGCATCTTATTTTTATTTAATGCAGCATAATCAAAGCGCACCAACGCAGTTTTGTCGGCTCCTGTACCTATCCAGATAATACCCTTGCTGTCAGCAAACATTGCATTTTGCCCTGAATTCACGTCCTTTACAGGATAACCATTTGCAGAATTATAAATTTCAATGACAGGAGTATAGTTTTTCAACTCTTCGTTATTCAAACTATTCTGTGCTGGTATGACCTCTCCCCCAGCCCCTCTCCAAGAGGAGAGGGGAGCAAAACTCGTTACCACACCCACTCCGAAGTTTGTTCCAATTGCTATGCCTGCCCCGAGCGGAGTCGAAGGATCTTCCTTCATTATAACTACCTGAGTCACTGAATTATCTGGAAGTCCGTGCACAGTGGTGAAATTTGTAAAGGATTTCCCATCATAACGACTCACTCCTCCGCCATTAGTACCAAACCATAAATTACCGGATTTATCCTCCGTGATGCTCAAAACCGTATTATTTGCTAATCCTTGCGCAATCGTGAAATTCGTAAAGGATTTAACAAGTTTTCCGTTTGTTTTTTTTAGATTTTGATATGCTTTTAGAGGAATAGCCTCTCCCCTCTGCAAAGCTGCTTCAATAGCATCAATCCGGTTGCCATCATAACGGCTAACACCTTCGCCATCAGTGCCAAACCAAATATTACCTGTTTTATCTTCCGTGATTTTCCAAATTCTGTTACCTGCCAGTCCTTGGGAAATTGTATAATTAGTGAAGGTTTTAACAAGTCTTCCATTTATTTTTTTTAGGTCTTGTTGTATAAGTTGAGCAGTTTTGTCGCCGTTTTCTATTGCATCAACGCGATTCCCGTCATAACGGCTTACACCTTTATCGGTGCCGAACCAAATATTTCCAATTTTATCTTCCAGGACACTCCTTATCGTGCTATTTGCCAGTCCTTGCGCAGCTGTATAATTCGTAATGGATTTAACAAGTTCCCCCTCTGTTTTTTTCAGGTCTTGCCGGATTCGTTTAGCACTTTCATCCACTCTTTCAATAGCTTCAACGCGGTTGCCGTCATATCGGCATACTCCTCCACCCAGAGTTCCGAACCAGAGGTCTCCCATTTTGTCTTCCATGGTGCAGAAAACCGTATTATTTGAGTTTATCTGCGCTAATGAATAATTCGTAAAGGATCTAACAAGTTTTTCATTTGTTTTTTTTATTTCTTTTTGCGTTAGTTGAGCATTATTATCTCCATTTTCTATTGCCTCAACTATGTTGCCGTTGTAACAGCATATTCCTTTTCCTTGTGTTCCGAACCAAATATTTCCGGTTTTATCTTCCATGGTGGTCAACACCACATTATCTGGCAAGCCCTGGTTTATTGTATAATTCATAAAGGAGCTTCCGTCATAACGACAAACTCCTGCTCCATCAGTGCCGAACCAAAGGTTTCCTGTTTTATCTTCTGTGATGCTTTTAATCACATTATTTGCAAGCCCCTGCAATGTTGTAAAATTGGTAAATGACTCGGATCCGATATGGAACTTAGCAGATGGATCATAACGGCTAACTCCTCCGCCATTTGTGCCAAACCAAAGATTTCCAGATTTATCTTCCATGATGCTGACAACCCGATTATTTGCAAGTCCTTCCGCTGTTGTATAATTCGTAAAAGATTCAGAGCCTGTCCTGATCTTAGCCGAAGGATCATAACAGATCACTCCTCCGCCATTTGTTCCAAACCAAAGAGTCCCTGTTTTATCTGCTATGATACTTAACACAGAACTATTTGTTAGTCCTGGCGATGAATTATAATTTGTAAATGATTTAACCAGTTTCCCATTTATTCTTTTAATATCTTGTTGATTTTGCTGAGCAATCTTATCTCCTCTTTCAATTGCATCAACACGGTTTCCGTCATAACGACTCACTCCTCTTCCGTAAGTTCCGAACCAAATATTTCCCACTTTATCTTCCGCTATACACCTTACCGAATTATATGCAAGTCCCTGATCTGTAGTATAATTGGTAAATGATTTAACAAGTTTTCCATTTACTTTTTTTATATCTTGTTGTGTTCGTTGAGCAATAATATCTCCGCTTTCAATTGCATCTACTCGGTTACCATCATAACGGCTAACACCTCCCTGATAAGTTCCAAACCACAGGTTTCCAATTTTATCTTCCAGGATGCTCCAAACCTTATTATTAGCAAGCCCTTGCGATGTTGTAAAATTTGTAAAGGATTTTCCGTCAAAACGACTCGCTCCTGTGCCATTAGTTCCGAACCAGAGATTTCCTGTTTTATCTTCTGTGATGCAGAAAATTTCATTACCTGCAAGCCCTTGGGCTGTAGAATAATTTGTAAAGGATTTTCCGTCATATCGGCTTACACCTCCACCGGAAGTGCCGAACCAAAGGTTTCCCAATTTATCCGTACAGGAACAGCTAATTGCATCCATAGCAAGACCGTTATCAGTGGTGTAGGTCTGGATTTGAGAAAAAAAACCTCCAGGTTTAGTTACCGGACGCAGAAGTGCCGGTTTTTCATTGCTTTTTGGAATGGTTTGGCCAGCTGATGGGGCTTTCAGCTCCAGAATGAAAGGAGGAGGGCAGGTGTCGGCAATAAAAACAACAGGATTAGTGATTATAATTGTAACCGGAACAGTAGTGCTGTCCTTTTTTATTATTCCCCCTACTTCAACTTCAGCAAGAGCTAAGTTTTTGTTTTCTTTGCTTGTGTTTGAGCATGAGGGTAATATAAACAGCACGACTATAAAAAGAAATACCGTCGCTTTGCCGTAACAAGTTCTGATAATGTTTTTGTAACTCATCAGTCTTTGAGCAGGAATGGGCTGTTTTTTTGTTTTCAAATTCCTTTAAATATTCAAACGGGCAATCAAATGTATTAAATTTATATGGCTATCTGTGACTTTGTCCCAATTAAATCCGGTATTTAAATGCGAGCCACGAACAGTTTGTTAAATTAATTCCCTTAAAAGCAAATGTGCAATCGGACTGACGCAGTGGTCAAAAAAGGTTGCGGAGGCTGTGTCAGCAAGTATGTGAGCCGATGACCTTTTCTTGATTTTTTTTCTTTTTGTTCAATCTTACGTCTATTTTCCCGGAGTATTCTCTTCTCCAATTCAAATCATTTTTTTCTTATTCTTTAAATTTGAAACGAAATATTTTTTGGTTTTTCTATGATTTAAAACATGTTTATTTATGATTTATGTCAGATTTATTTATGATTAATTGGAATATTATTTATCTTTGCGTCCCAATTTTTACTAAAGCTATGCATAGAGCGTTTTTTATTTATTCCATTTTTCTCCTGTCGCTGAATGAATTATTCGCTCAAAAGCCAATCGCTGAAGAAACTTCATATGCAGTAATTTCAAAACAGATCAAAAATGAGTTATTGAATAAAGCCACCAAAGAGATCGATCGGAAAGAATACGATAAAGCGAACAGAAGCTTTTCCAAACTTAATTATGCAGCCCTGCTTAGCATAGATTCGTTAAATCCCAAAACTAATTATGCCTACGCGATTTCGTTATATTCAAATTTTCAGCAGCCAAAATCAATCTCTTATTTTGAAAGAGCATTGCGGTATTCAAAAGATTCTATAAACGAGGCATATTATTTTCTTGGAAATGTGTATCATCTTTCAGGCAATTACAATAAAGCAGAGCAGAACTATAAAATTTTTCTTTCATTACTTGAGCGTAAACATTCAGTTTTATCGAAAGCAATGGAGGCGAATGCAAAAAAGGATATTTTACACAGGATAGAAATGTGCGAAAACGCGAAGCGCCTTTCACTCTCTTCAGCACCAAGAAGCCTTCTTCTTGAAGAAGGGAAAAAAATATCCATTTCATATATCGGAACTGATATTAATACCCTGAAGGATGATTATGGTACTGTTTTTTCCGCGAATGATTCGATTATGTTTTTTACTTCAAAACAAAAAGATAATGGGGATATTTATTTTTCGCGTTTTGAAAATAACAACTGGAGCTCGGCTGAAAAGATAGGCTGGCCAATCAATACAGCGAGTTACGAAGCTGTATTAAATAGTTCTCCCGATGGGAAGCGTATCTATTTTTACAGATCCGGCATTAATGAGGGAACTGTTTATTACAGCGATTTTCAGGACAATCATTGGGTTTTCCCAACTCCACTGATTACAGAGAAGGAAGCAAAAACAGCATTTAAGGAAACGAATATTTACAGCTATGCATTAACATCAAATAAGGATGAGTTATTTATTATAAGCGACAGGCGGGGCGGCCTTGGCGGAAAAGATATTTACGCTTCGAAAAAGATGGCTGACAGTACCTGGGGCCCGCTTGAAAACCTTGGAGCAACCATCAATACAGAATATGATGAAGTAGCTTTAAGCCTTAGCCCCGATGGAAATACCATGTACTTTTCTTCCAACGGAAACAACAGCATAGGCGGATTTGATGTATTTGTATCAAATCGTAAAAATGGTAAATGGTCGCAACCAATAAATCTGGGCGTTCCAATAAACACCCCGGGTGATGATCTTTTCTTTTCCTTTATGCATAATAGCAACAGGGCAACCTACTCTTCCTCAGCTTATGCCGGAAACAGCGGCCGCGACCTGGATGTTTATTATGTTGATTTTTGTGACGATGTTAAAGAAAACACCATCAAAGGGCTTGCAATAGGCTTTACTAAAGGTACCATCACTGTTTCTGATGCGTATGCAAATGGCCTCATTAACAAATGTATCATAAAGGATGGAAAATATTCAATGAAACTGAAGGCAGGAAAGAGCTATGATTTTGTTATTGAAACCGAAGGAATTCAACCAGTTCAGGCAGCGTTTACCCTACCAGAGCCTAAAGAATGTAAACAATACGATATTTACCAGGAGATCAGCTACACAAAACCCGGCGATACGCTTAAAATAAAAAGTGCGTTGCTTAACATTGATTATGAAAAAAACAATCCTGACATAAGCAGTTATTCCGCACTCCTGAAAAAAGAGGACAAAAGAAAACTCAAGAACTATTCTGAAAGTAGTTGGTTAACCTATCCACCTAAAACTACCACAATTACTAGCGTTGTATATGATTCAACATCCGGCAAAGAACTTTCAAAAGTCACTCTTGATAATAAAATCTTTGATATTGATAAAAGTAAAATGAAAGAGAATTACGAAAAACAAATTGTAAAAGCATCAGCAGGTGTGAGTGGCAAAGAAGTAACTACATTCTCTTTCAATAACATCCTTTTTGATTTTGATAAAAGCAAAATAAATGAAAACTATAAAACAGAACTTGATAAAGCCGTTGAATTCTTAAACAGGGTTAAACCTGATAGTAAGATTGAAGTTGGGGGATATACTGATGCAAAAGGCCACAGAAAACATAATCTTGATCTTTCAAAACGCAGGGCCAATGTTGTGGCAAACTATTTAATGTCAAAAAAAATAAACAGAAAAAGAATTACAATTGTGGGTTATGGCGAATCAAAGCCAATTGCTCCTAATAAAAATGAAGATGGTACAGATAATAGCGAAGGCAGGGCAAAAAACCGCAGAACAGAAATTGTGATAAAATAGAAATATAATTTTTATTAAAATGAAAAGAACATACATAATTCTTATTACCCTTTTCTGTGCAGTAACAAGTTCATTTGCCCAGAAAATTATTCGTTCATCAATGAGTAGTTTCGGGAATGTTGTTAATGAAAACGGGAAAATTTACAGGCAAACAGTTGGGCAGCCTTCAAACACTTCGGTGTTTTCAAATGATAAAACAAGCCTGCGCCAGGGTTTTCAGCAACCTGTTCAATCACCCATTTCTAATTCAGCGAACGAAAAAGAATGTACACTTTATCTGAGTTCTAATCCCGCATCCATAACCGTAAGCATTAGAATTGCTGAAGAGATCGGAGAAAATCAAATTTCTGTTTTTGATATGTTGGGCAAACTACATTTCACTGTAAATGTGAATGCGCCTAATTATGAAATGGATCTGAGTAAACTGCCACGTGGCGTTTATTTAATAAATGTTGTAAGTAAATCAGGTTATCACTGTAATCAAAAATTAATAGTTATTTAATAATTTTTCCTTTTAAAAATAAATTTCATGAAAAAAATTATTGTATTGTGTTTAACAATCTGCACAGCATCTTATGTGTTTTCGCAGGATAATGTATCCATACATTTTGGGCAAAGCTTTACCACCTTTAAATACACCAGTTCACATGGCGGCACCGACCCTAATTTAACTTCGGCTTTCAGGTCAGGTTATGGAGTAAATTACGCTAAGGTTTTTCATTCCGGTTTTTTTATACGGCCTGAACTGGGATATAAAAATTTAGGCGGACAGTCTGTTTTAAATGGTCAAAAAATAGATTGGTCCTTGCATTACCTTGATTTTAATTTAGGATTGGGGTATTCAGTACATATGGGTCCTGTTATAACTTTTATAGGTATTGCTCCATATTATTCCTATATGTATAAAGGTGGTCAAACTTATGGTCTTGATTATTTTGACCTTATTGCAAATAAGGCAATAAAAACGGCTGACTATGGATTGAACATTTTGGGAGGAGTAAAATACCGGTTAAATGAGGCTAATTCGATATTTGTTGAAGTGAGGAATTTAACAGGTTTAATGCAGTTAGAGCCGGATTCGGAAAGCGGAAGTAGCGAGAAATTATACAATCGTGCTATGTCGTTTCATTTAGGTTTTTCTTTCAATATTGTTAGTAAAAACAGGGCACAAAGAAAAAGCAATTTTTAAAACAAACCAATTTATTTTTAAGCAAATAAAATTCAATAAGAAAACAAGTACATGAAAAAACTATACATTTCTCTGATTTTTGTAGGATTAATAGTATTCGCAAAATCTTCATTTGCGCAGGTAATAGATGGTATAACCTACCAGGCAGTGGCTATTGATGATAATAGTGAAAACGTGGGTATGAATATCAGCAGTGTCCTTAAAACCTCTACACTGGATGTCCGTTTTACAATAATAATGGACAATCCTAATGGCGCAATGCTTTATCAGGAAACCCATACTACTTCTACCGATAATTATGGAATGTTTTCGGTTGTGATTGGCCATGGAACAGTTACTTCAACCAGCCCCAACACAAGTTTTTTAAATCTATCCTGGAGTTTATACAAACATTTTTTGAAGGTGGAAATAGATCTGAAAAGAGATGGGAACTATAAATTAATGGGGATTGAACAAATGCAGGCTGTGCCTTATGCTTTGTATGCTTTAAATGCAGGAACACCAGGGACTCCAGGAACAACAGGGTCGACAGGAGTTACTAGTTCTACAGGTTCTACAGGTACTACAGGGGGGGGAGGTTCTACAGGAGCCACTGGCGCAATAGGATTTACGGGAACTATAGGTTCTACAGGAAGTACTGGATCAACAGGTTCTACAGGAAGCACAGGTTCTACCAGCAGTACGGGTTCAACAGGTTCAACGGGTTCAACAGGTTCAACAGGAAGTACAGGCTCTACTAGCAATACAGGTTCAACTGGTTCAACCGGAAGTACGG
>JAVHPR010000282.1:0-12110 GCA_036170695.1 Bacteroidia bacterium | reverse complement strand
TTTAAAAGTGTATTGCAATGGCGAAACTAAAACTATTGAAGAGTCAGTACCCGATAAAATAGTTGCTACTGCCTATGCCTTGGTTTATAAAATGGAACAACGACTGATGATTTATCAAAATGGAAGAAAAACAGAATTAGCAAGTTGGACTGAACGTTTTTTTGCCGGTGATTCAATCGTTACCTGGCAGGCTTCGCCCAGTCTGGATATTATGGCATATGAAAACGGAACAATAAAAACAATTGAAGTTGCTGTTTCTACAAAGGTTATTAAAGGTGGTAGGGCGGGGAAAAATATTTTTGCTTATACCGATTTGAACAATAATTTTAAAATTTATTACAATGGACAAGTGATTGAAACGCAAGCTTCGGACATTCGAAATTATAGATGCGGAAGAGATATTGTTGCATATATCGACAGGTTTAACAGTACCTTCAACGTATTTGATTCGTGGTGAAATTAAAATAATCGCGACTCAATTACCCAAAAGCTTTACTGTTAATGATAACATAATTAGTTACTTTGATATAGATGATAATTTTATGGTATATTATAATGGAGAATCTACAAAGATTGAATCATACGCACCTGCCACTTTTCAGGCGAAGGAGAATGTAATTGTTTATTATTATAAACCGGAGTTGAAATTGTTTTATGGTGGGAAAGTTTACCCACTCGAAAAAATTATTGAACAAAAAAATGTAGTAATAGGTCTAAACTCCGCATTATATCTAGACAATTCCAATAAAGCAAAATATTTCTACAAAGGAAAAATTTTTGATAATTTTTTGATTGAACCACCAAAAAAAATTGAACTATACCGCGATCTTCCTGTGTTAAATTATGGCAACAATACCATTGGCTTTTTTTATAATGGCAAATTGTATCAATACGAGACCCGCCTCAATTAAATTATAAAAGTTTTATTGTTTCAGTTCACTAGTGTCAAGTCAAGTTTGTTTTGTCGCATTGTTGGTCATTCCGAACTTGTTTCGGAATCTTATGGATGCTGAAACAAGTTCAGCATGACTTTAGGATATTTCACGATTGACATGACACTAGTTAAAACTATTCCCTTTAGTGAAAGACTTTCAGTTTCTACAAAATTTCAATGTTACCGTTCATTGCGAAAGCGCTTTTCGCAATGACGTTTTAAAATAGCTGCGATTACTCAAAATATTGCACTGTTTTAAACTCCCGCAACTTATTGATATTGTGATTATTGCAAAGTTGTTCCCACCTAAGTTATTTTGTAATTGTACAGATATTAAAAAAATCACTAATTTAGTGATGTCAAAAAAATGGTAGCTACTAAAATTTAAACAATTATGATAAAGAAAATTTTACTAACTGTAGTTTTATTATCGGCTATGATTGGAGCAAGTATTGGCCAGGAAACTAAAACGGGAGGCGCAAAAGAGGGGAAGACAAAACAGCTTCCTTCCATTGGTTTCGGAATGGGTGTACTTTCGTTTGATGGTGATATTGGAAATGGTGTGAATTTAACATCTCTTAGCAGAATAAAAGGAGGCTATAACGTGACCATTGAACAACGCATAGGAAAGTTGATTGGTGTTTCCCTAAATGGGATTTATGGGAAATTAGCAGATAGCGAAAGAAGTGAAAAAAGAAATTTGAATTTTGAATCAAAAATAATTCAGGCAGATTTAAACCTTGTACTACACTTTGATAATGATTTTCTTTTCAAGCGCACCACTGTTTTCGCTCCATACTTATTTGCGGGTTTCGGATATTTAAAATTTGATTCTTATGGAGATTTGACAGACAAAAACGGATTAAAATATAACTATTGGACAGATGGAACTATTCGTGATTTAGGCGACAGCACTGTTGGTGCAAAAATCATTCAGCGCGATTATACTTATGAAACAAAGCTCAATGATAGCGCTAAATACGCTAATAATTCGTTTGCTGTTCCTGTAGGACTGGGAGTAAATCTGAAAATTACCGACAAACTTTTTATTAATCTTGGTGCGACTTATTATTTTACCATGTCGGATTGGGTCGATAATTTTAAAATTGGGAAAAACGATCGTTACATTTTTGCAAATGCCGTTATTCAATATAATTTCGGTAACCCTTATGATGACAGCAATCCAGTGTATGAAACTGTAGATTTTTCATCACTTGATAAATTAGATTCGGATAATGACGGGGTGAAAGACGGTAATGATGTTTGCCCCGGAACTCCAAAAGGTGTAAAAATAAATTCCAACGGTTGCCCCGAAGATAGTGATGAAGATGGCGTTGCTGATTACCAGGATAAGGAACCTCTTACTAAAAAAGGGGCATTTGTGGATGCTAAAGGTGTTACAATAACCGAAAAAATGATTGCAGATCGTCAAACCCAATTTAATGCTTTGGCAACTGAACGCAGTCAGCTATTTAATGAGAATCCAAGTTTAAAGTATTTAAAAGAAGTAGAAGCCAAATCAACAACCGAACGCAAAAATAACCCTAAGGGCGGTTCCACAATTCCATATGCATTAATACCGGCAGACGCCAACACCGACGGCTATATTTCAACGGAAGAAATCGCAAAATCTATTGATGCATTTTTTGAAGGTGAATCGGATTTCACAGTTGAAAAATTAAATGACTTAATCGATTACTTCTTTGAACAATAGAGCAATTGGGTATTAGAGCTGATTCTTCTATCCTTTTTGCCTTTCATTCGTTTTATAAACAATCTACCTCTGATGAGGAATTTTTATTGTCACAATTCAAATAATTATTCATCAAATTTATTTATTTAAAATCACAATAATTCTCCCCCCTTTTCCTCAAAAATAATTAATCCCCTTACATCTTAAACTATTCGATTTTATTGCCATTACCGGCGAAATAAAGTTCCGGTGCTTTTGTTTTTTCTCTTCTTAAATAAACGGTTATTAACAAAACCCTGTTTACAATTACAAATCCAACACCTTAAAAATAGAAATCAAATAGAATAGTTTTGCTCAACTAATTTAGAGTGCGCTATAAATAGTTTAAAAAAGTGTACACTATTATTAATTGAAACAAAAATGATAAAGAAAATATCACTGACTGTAGTATTCTTATTGACTATTGTTGGAATAAATTATTCTCAAAACAATAAACCATCTAAATTCAGGCAGCTGCCTTCTTTAGCATTGGGAAAGGGAATACTTTCATTCGATGGTGATATTGGAAACGGTGTAAATTTAACTTCATTGAGTAGAATAAGAGGAGGATACAACTTAACAATTGAACAGCGAATAGGCAGGATAATTGGCGTTTCCATCAATGGCATTTACGGAAAATTAGCCGATAGTGAAAGGGGCTCAAAAAGGAATTTAAATTTTGAATCAAAAATAATTCAAGCAGATTTTAACCTTGTACTTCATCTGGATAATGATTTTCTTTTTAAACGCACCAGCGTTTTTGCTCCATATCTATACGTAGGTTTTGGCTACTTAAAATTTGATTCTTATTCAGATTTAACTGACAAAAATGGAACAAAATATAACTATTGGACCGATGGTACTATCCGGGATTTAGCAGACAGCACTAATGGTGCAGTAATTATTAAACGTGATTACACCTTTGAAACAAAATTGAATGACAGTGCAAAATATGCGAATAACACTTTTGCAATACCTATTGGTTTTGGCGTTAATTTAAAGTTAAATGATAAACTCTTTATTAATCTGGGTGCTTCATATTATATCACCATGTCGGATTGGATCGACAATTTTAAAAGTGGGAAAAATGATTCATACATCCACGCCATCATAGCAGTTCAATACAACTTCGGTGAGCCATATGACGATAGTGATCCGGTTTATCAAACCGTTGATTTTTCGTCACTTGATAAAGTAGATTCTGATGGAGATGGAGTAAATGATGCAAATGATGTTTGCCCGGGAACCCCAAAAAATGCAAAAATAACTCCAAATGGTTGCCCTGAAGACAATGATCTGGACGGCGTTCCAGATTATCAGGATAATGAACCTCTAACTAAAACCGGAGCATTTGTGGATGAAAACGGAGTAACAATAACCGAAAAAATGATTTCGGATCGCCAAAAACAATTTAATGCACAAGCCACAGAACGAAGTAAATTGTTTAATGAAAATCCAAGTTTAAAGTATTTAAAAGAGGTAGAAGCTAAATCAAAAAGTGAGCATGCAAACAAACAAAAAGGCACTAGTAGCATTCCTTTTGCAATAAAATCGGCAGATATAAATAATGATGGATATATTTCAACAGACGAAATATCAAAGGCTATTGACTCATTTTTTGAAGGTGATTCAGATTTTACAGTAGAAAAATTAAATGACTTAATTGATTATTTCTTTGAACAATAAAACAAATAAATAATGTGCTGATTTAAAAATAAGGCAAACAAGAATATTCAAACTCTTTTAAAAATTATTAAAATATCAAATTAATAAAATATCAAATTAATAAATTAATCCCTCGTAGCTATGTTAAAATTTGCAATTCTTCTATTCAACACTTTTGCATTGTTGATTTACCAGTTCTTATTTACCGAAGGAGTTACGGTAACACAAAGTGTCCCTAAATCCGCAAAAGCTGAAAGCGAATTTACTGTGGAGTTAACAATTAAAAAAGGTGCCACAGTTGGATTTGCAAAACTTCAGCAAGAGCTCCCTGCCGGTTTTTCGGCTGTCGAAGATAAAAACAATGGTGCTTCTTTTACATTCAGTAATCAAATGGTAAAATTTATTTGGATGTCATTACCAAATGATCCTGAATTTAAAGTTTCGTACAAAGTAAAAGTGGCAGCCGGAACCAGCGGAGATCAAACAATTGCAGGTAAATTTTCATATGTAACAGATAATGCTAAACAAACCACTGAAATTGAACCGGCTATCGTTACTATAGGTGATGGAGGAGATGCTTCCGCAAGTTCTGAAACACCTAAAACAGAAACACCAAAAACCGAAACAACCACAACTGAAGCAACTACGACAGAAACGCCGACAACTGAAACATCAACAACCGAAACAACAACAACTACAAAAACTCCTGTTAGTACAGAATCCTCGCCTTTTACCTGTGTTCGAAAAGTGCCAGGTTCTGCTTCCGGTGAATTTACAGTTGAAATCACAGTGAACAAAGCGAATTTAACCGGGTTTGCCAAATTGATAGAAGTATTACCTTCAGGATTTACAGCAACCGCAGTTGAATCATCAGGCGCATCTTTTTCATTTGCCGATCAAAAAGTAAGATACATTTGGGTATCGCTGCCAACACAGCCCGAATTTACAATATCCTATAAAGTAAAGCCAGGCAGCGCCTCCGGCGATCAAATTATTGATGGAGTATTTTCTTATATTGAAAATGATGAAACCAAAAAATTTGTTTTACAAACAAGCACAATAACTATCAGTGGTGGTGGTGATGAAACGCCTCTTGCCGTAAAAGAGGAGCCTGTAAAGGAAGAAACAACTGAAAAAACACTAACTGCAACTAGTATTCCATCTCCCCAGGGTTCTATTATTTACCATGTACAGATTTTAGCGTTGCGTAATGCTAAAACCGCAAGCGAAGTTGCTGACCTTTACAATATCAGCTCAGCTTCTATTAATCCTGTGATGGAAGAAGGATTTAGAAAATACCTTGTAGGATCTCACGGTGAATATAAAGAAGCACGTAATGCCCGTGAACCATTTAAGTCAAAAGCTTTAGCATTAAAAACTTCTCCATTTGTTACAGCATACAACAAAGGAAAACGAATTACAGTTCAGGAAGCATTGATGATCAGCAACCAAAAATGGTATAGGTAAATAAAGGATTGTCGATATATTATCATTTTTTAAAGCGTATTTTCCGATATACACAGCCAAAAGTCTTCGACAAGTTCAGACTGACCACAATACAGTTATATTGAGCCTGTTAAATTAAATGCGGTGGCAACTAACCAAACATCATTGATTGTTTATGTGCTGAATTTTAGAATTATTGAAATCTAAAATTCTAAAATTCCATAATTCTACAATTTATATTATATTTGTGTTTATGATTCACAAATTGAATGGTATTTTATTTTTTTTATTGATTACATTTTTTTCGTACTCACAAACTGTTCTTACTGAAAATGGGGAATCGAAGACTGGTTCCGATAGTGTTTCAAGCACTAAATCAAGTAAAGTCGAAAGTTTTGTCGAAACTGATTCAATAAAAAAAAATGCTCCAAAAGAATTAATAATTACTCCTACCATTGGTTTGGGAACTGGAATGTTCTCTTTTTATGGCGATTTATACAATAAACACTTTCAGGCACCTATGGTTAGCCGGGTTGCCTTTGATTTAAGTGTGTCTCAGCCCGTTAACGATTATTTACTATTAAATTTTCACGTAATATTCGGAAAACTTGGTGCAAATGAACGCTTGGCACCCAATAATCGTAATCTCAACTTTGAGTCACAAATACGCGTTGGTGGTCTTAATTTAGAGTATAACTTCGACCATTTCTTACCTCAAAATCGGGTAGCAAATCCTTACATCTCGCTGGGCTTTGAATCATTTGAGTTTCTATCAAAAACTGATGCAAAGGATAAAAATGGCAATACCTATTATTACTGGTCAGATGGAGCCGTACGTAACATTGATGAACAAGCAAGCGACGCAAACCTGGCTATTGAACTTCAACGTGATTATACGTATGAATCAGATGTTCGCGAAATGAATTTGGATAAGTTTGGAAAATATCCCGAACGTTCTTTTGCAATACCTGTAGGTATTGGCGCCACCTTTAAAATAAACGATTTTTTTGATTTTAAGCTAGGCACCTCAATGCACTTTACTTTTACTGATTACATTGATGGGGTAACAGAAAAAAGTACCGGCAATCGTAGAGGAAACACCATGAACGATAAGTTTATGATGACTTCTTTTTCCCTCCATTATAATCTGGGAATAAAAAATGCAGAAAAGAAAAAAGCAACTAAAAAACTCGAAGATCATTATAATGATGTTGATTTTGCTGCCCTTGATTTAGATGACATGGACAAAGACGGTGTTACCGACTGGAATGATCAATGTCAGGGAACTCCAATAGGAGTGCCGGTGGATGCAAATGGTTGTCCACTTGATGAAGATGAGGATGGTATTCCAAATTTCAGGGATGATGAAATAAAATCTCCTAAAGATGCAATTGTTAGTACAAAAGGAGTAGAAATGAATGATTCTTTAATCGCATATCAGTATGGAATGTACATGGATTCAACAGGTGATTTCGGGCTGGTGGATAATCGCGACGCAGCATATAATAAACTTAAACAAAAGGAATATACAGTTAAATTAGGGACGTTTAAAAAAGGATTACCTTCCAATTTAATGACTAAATTCCTGAGTATTAATGATATTTCAAGCACGAATACAGGTGATTCTACCACTGTATATACCGCT
Organism: Bacteroidia bacterium; assembly: GCA_036170695.1. Lineage (GTDB taxonomy): Bacteria > Bacteroidota > Bacteroidia > 2-12-FULL-35-15 > 2-12-FULL-35-15 > 2-12-FULL-35-15. Next base: position 4,688 of record JAVHPR010000282.1, on the reverse strand, counting down.
GGGAAATTCAGTAATTATGAAGACGCTGAAAAACGCCGGCAGCAGTTAATTAGTGACGGTTTAACAGATACCAGGGTGGTATATAAACAATTTTCAAAGTTTTATGATGTTCCGGAACTAGCCGACAATACCAATAACGACCTGACAGCTAGATTTACCGGCAAATTAGTTGGCGCGGATAATACTCCATTAGCTAATTCAAAAGTTAATTTAGTAGATGAAAACGGGAAAATTTTACAAACCGGAACAACTGATTTTATGGGTGTTGTTCATTTTGAATATTTAAAACCTGATCGCAATGTGTTGTTAGCTCTTGACGAAAACGATACTCAGTTAAAAAAATTAAAAAAGATATTTTTGACTGATAATATGGGAACGAAAGTTAAAGAAGTTTATCCTGCCAAGGTTGCATTTAGTTTGCCTGAAACCAACATTAATTTATTAGCAGTTAATTCAAAGAACACTACAACAAATAATTCAGCTGCAATTACCGGTAAGAATAATACTGATGCGAATAACAATATAGTCGCAAACAATAATGTACCTGCAAATAATACTGTAAATAATACAAGTGTCAATACCAACCCTGTTGCAAACAATACGCTAGCTGCAAATAATACGAAGAATACTACCACTACAAATGATAATCCCGTTGCAAACAATACTGTAGCTGCCAATAATACTAAGAATATTAAAAATACTACCAGTAGTTCCAATAGCATCCTGAATACACCGGGTACAGTTTTACGTGTTCAACTTGGAGCATACCGGAAACGTCTTTCAAAAGCTGTATTCAGGGATATCAGCGATTTAATTGAGGTAAAAACTGAAGATGGTATTTATAAATATATGACTGGTTCATTCACCAGTATGGAGCCTGCTGCGAAACTTAAAGTTGATATGCTGTTAAATGGCTATTCAGGGGCATTTATTACCGCCTATAAGGACGGTAAACGAATAACGTTGAAGGAAGCCGGAGCTACATTGGCAGAAAATAATAATGTTGCTGAAAAAACTGATAATACTGCTGTTAGTGGGGTAAATAAAAAGCTGGTTAGATTTAAAGTTCAGGTAGGAGTTTATAAAAATGATCCGCCGGATAGTAAACTTGCAATATTTTCAAAATTAAAAGAATTAAGTGGAGAGAAAACTTCAAGTGGATTAACACGTTATGTTGTAGGTTCTTTTAGTTCCTACGAGGAAGCATTAGCCTTTAAAAACAAAGCAATTAAAACTTATGGTCTTACTGATGCTTTTGTAGTTGCTTCCTTTAACAATGAATATATATCTATTCCTGAAGCGTTGGAGATATTGAAATAATAAAAGCCCCTCCCTACCTCCCCGAAGGGGAGGAGAACCAACGCACAAGCCAAGCAGATGGTGTGGGATAGTGTGGAGCAGTTCCTCCCCTTTGGGGAGGTTAGGTGGGGCTTTTTCTTACGTCTTCTGCTTCTTCTTTTTTGCAGCCGGGAAAAGGATATTATTTAAGATTAATCGATAACCCGGTGAATTTGGGAATAAACTTAAATCTGTAGGTGGGTCTTCCACGCGATGTTCGTAATCTTCAGGATCGTGGCCGCTATAAAACGTATAGGTACCTTTGCCGTATGTACGATGAATGTATCGTGCTTCATTAGCGGCTTTGTTTTCACCTAATATCAAAACGTTTGGCTTAATAGTAGACTTATCAAACCCGGCGGTTTGTCCCCAAAAACCTTTAATAATCTGCTCATGGTTTTGACAAAGCATGGTAGGAATAACATCCCATTTGGCTGAGAAATCGAATAGTGTAAACAAATCATTTGCTCTTGTTATTCCATATTTTTGTTTGCGTGTAAGGTAGGTATCAATATTAGATTTTGCGTATTCATTAGGATTCGTGTTGAGTTTAAAATTGGTAAATGAAAATGTTTTTGAAAAATCGAGTTTTGAATTATAGTCGGGAGTTGTACCATCACCGTCAAACATACTTTCACAAATATCCAATCCCTCAGCAGCTAATGCGATATCATACGAATCTGGAGCGGAACACATAGCAAATAAAAAACCACCGCCCGAAGTAAAATCCTGTATTTTTTTTGCCACCGCCAATTTCATCTGCGACACTTTTTCATAGCCTAAAGATTTTGCGCTCGCTTCTAAAATTCGTTCCTGTTCCTGATACCACGCGGCATTTTTGTAGTTTGCCCAAAAACGGCCGTATTGTCCGGTAAAATCTTCGTGATGGAGATGAAGCCAGTCATATAAAGGAAGTTTATCCTTGATGATTTCTTCGTCATATACAACATCATAAGGGATTTCTGCGTATTTAAGTACTAAGGTAACAGCATCATCCCAGGGTTGTTTTGTTTTAGGTGAATATACAGCTACTTTAGGAGCTTTCTCAAGTTTCACATTTTCCATATTCACTTCCGGATCTGAAATTTCAGTGAGTATGGAACTTGATTTGGAATCTGCAATTACTTCATAAGTTACGCCCCGGATGGTACATTCATTTTCAATTTCTTTGGCATCTTTAACCATAAAACTGCCCCCACGATAATTTAACAGCCAATTAACTTCAACATCCTGCTTAAGCACCCAATAAGCTATTCCATAGGCTTTTAAATGATTTTTTTGACTCAGATCCATAGGGATAAGAATATAAGCCGCCTGGGATAAGCTAGAGAGTATAAAAAATAAAAATAGCACTAAAAAGCGTTTCATAATTTGGAATTAGATAATCACAAATTTAATAATCTTCGACACAAAAGTAAAGCATCAAATTGGTATATTATCAAATTGGCATATTCTAAAATGGATGATCTTCCTCAATATCGTTCATTTTTGATTTGCGAATTACAGAATTGGTTGGTCTTCCAAAATCCTGTGAAGGTGTAAGTCCGGCATCAACAGAGCCATAATCCATACCCTGACCAAAGGTTTCCAAATCGGTAAACTTTGTGAATTGCGCAATGAAACGTGTTTTTGCAGAGTCAACAGGGCCGTTACGATGTTTTGCAATAATTAATTCGGCGACACCTGCATTTGAATTTCCTTCCGCATCTTCGGTGATATTATAATATTCGGGACGATGAATAAACATTACCATATCTGCATCTTGCTCAATGGAGCCGGATTCACGTAAATCAGAAAGTACAGGTCGTTTATCTCCTCCGCGCGTTTCAACAGCACGGCTCAACTGTGCAAGAGCAATAACAGGGATTTCCAGCTCTTTCGCCAAACCTTTTAAGGAACGTGAAATGGTGGCAATTTCCTGTTCACGGTTGCCCTTCCCTTCGCCACCGGCTGTCATGAGCTGTAGGTAATCAACAATGATCAATTCAATTTTATGCTGTTCTTTTAATCTCCGTGCTTTTGCACGCAATTCAAAAACGGATAAGCCAGGTGTATCATCAATAAATAAAGGCGCTTCGGCAAGTTTTTTAATTTTATCGTTTAGCTGTTGAAATTCGTAATCTTCGAGTTGTCCCTTTTTCAGTTTCTCAGATGAAAGTTCGGATTCACTTGCTATAAGCCTTGTTACTAATTGCAAGGAGGACATTTCCAACGAAAAAATGGCAACCGGCTTATTAAAATCAACAGCTGCATTACGTGCCATTGTCAGTACCAACGCAGTTTTTCCCATCGCCGGACGCGCAGCAATGATAACCAAATCAGATTTTTGCCAACCGGATGTTAAACTATCCAATGCTGTTAATCCGGAAGCGATACCGGAAAAACTCCCCTTATTCTTCTTGGTAATCTCAATTTGCTCAATAGCTTTATTAATGAGCGTACTCATTTTATCGTAATTCTTTTTGATATTGCCTTCCATAATGGAAAACAGGTTTGATTCTGCATTGTCTAATAAATCAAACACATCAGAGCCCTCTTCATACGCATCATTTATAGTTTGGGTGGAAACGCGAATCAATTCCCGTTGAATAAATTTTTGGGATACAATGCGTGCATGAAACTCTGCATTGGCAGCAGAAGCTACACGATTAGTTAATTGGGTAATATAATAGGCCCCACCTACAATTTCAAGTTCTCCACTTTTTTTTAATTCCTGAGTAACAGTTAAAATATCAACCGGTTCAGAACGGGTGAACAATTCTTTAATCGCAGAAAAAATACGTGCGTGCGCATCTTTATAAAAACTTTGCGGTTTTAGAATATCAATTACATTGGTTAAAGCATCTCTTTCGAGCATCAGCGCTCCCAGAACAGCTTCTTCCAATTCTACTGCCTGAGGAGGCATTTTCCCATCAACAAGTTGTTGATTAGTAGTTGGTTTTGTTAAACGTTTGCGGGAGTTTATATCGGTTTTTGTAGTGAATTCAGCCATAGGACAAAGCTACAAAATTTAAAGTTAGGAGCAGTTCAACTTATAAACATTCGTTAAACACGATTTTAACAAATTCTATTTAGTGCTAATTTTGTCTAAATACTTGATTTTGAAGGCATTCTTTTATGATTAACTGTAAACGTTATCGAAATATTTCAACATTTATTTCTTCTGAAATTCAAAAAAACAATATTTACCGCAAAGGCGCAGAGTCGCAAAGTGCTGATTTTACAATGTTTTCATTTTTTTTATTTCTCCGAGTCTTAGCCCCTTGGAGGTGAAAAAAATCCTTGTATATACCTGTGTCGTTTTTTAAGATTATTTTCTAATGTATATTATCTGCCCAGAGTCTTCGACA
>JAVHPR010000281.1:0-2379 GCA_036170695.1 Bacteroidia bacterium | reverse complement strand
GAGGGCTGCAAAGGATAGTATATAAAAAACTATCTTTAGCGGACAATAATGAATTATTATTGTAAAATAATATTGGTTATATAAAAATAAATACCTAAAATTGTGCCGGTAAAATAATATACTAAATACTTTTTGTATATGCCTCAAACAGCCGCAAGTTCTCCTATCGATTTTTTTCCAATTGCATTAATGTTTATCGTTGCCCTGGCTGTTGTTGTAGCCCTTATGATCGTTTCTCATTGGTTGGGGCCTAAAAGAAAAACTAAAATTAAAGATGACACATTTGAATGTGGTATCGAAGTTCAGGGTAATGCACGCGTCCCCTTTTCCGTTAAATATTTTCTGGTAGCAATTTTATTTGTGCTGTTTGATGTGGAGGTTATTTTTATGTATCCATGGGCTGTTAATTTTAAGAGTCTGGGCTTAATAGGGTTTCTTGAAATGTTGACATTTGTTGGCTTCCTATTAGTTGGGTTTTATTATATCATCAAAAAGGGTGCGTTAAATTGGGAATAGGTTTTCAATAAGCGAATCAAAGCGGATTTAAAAATGCTTTTTCTGAAATTTGATTCAAATGTTTTTAACCAAATAGTTTAGTAAATTAGTTTTGATTCGTTTGTTCGTAAAATGAGTGAAATAGAAAAATCAAAAATCAATATTGTTCAAGCTCCTGATGGAGTTGAAGGTCCCGGTTTTTTTGTAACCACCCTGGATAAAGCGGTTGGCTTAGGACGCATGAATTCACTTTGGCCATTACCTTTTGCTACTTCTTGCTGTGGAATCGAATTCATGGCAACAGCTGCGGCAACATACGATTTAGGTCGCTTTGGTGCTGAGCGTTTAAGCTTTTCTCCCCGCCAGGCTGATTTATTAATGGTGATGGGTACTATCTCTAAAAAAATGATTCCTGTTGTACGTCAGGTGTATCAGCAAATGGCAGAACCCAGATGGGTTTTAGCTATGGGTGCATGTGCTTGCAGCGGTGGAATATTTGATACATATAGTGTTTTACAAGGGATTGACAAAATAATTCCGGTGGATGTTTATATTCCCGGTTGTCCTCCTCGTCCGGAACAGGTTATTGATGGAATAATTCAGATTCAAAAACTTGCAGTCTCTGAAACTACCAGACGCAGAAATCAACCGGAATACAAAGCATTGATGGAAAAATATGGAATGGAATAGATAGCATGGAGAATCAAGAATTATTAAATACAGTTCAGGAAAAGCTAAAAGCAAAATTTGGCGATGGATTAATTTCCTCAGAATTACTTTTTGATTATCCCGTTTTTACCCTTCAACGAGATAGTATTTGTGATGTTGTAAGTTTCCTTTACAACGACAAAGATTTATCTTTTCAATATCTTACTACCCTTACCGGCATACATTACCCCGAAAACAAAGGACAAGAACTTGGTGTTATGTACCAGTTACATAGTTTAACTAATAATTTCCGCATCCGGTTAAAAGTGTTTTTTAGTATTAACGATCCAAATGTTCCTTCAATTACCCCTGTTTTTTTAGGTGCTAACTGGATGGAAAGGTTGGAATTCGATTTTTTTGGTATCATGTTCAAAGGACATCCCAATTTAAAACGTATTGTAAATGTAGATGACATGAACTATCATCCGATGCGTAAAGAATACCCATTGGAAGATACAACACGCGAAGATAAAGACGATTCAATGTTTGGACGATAAAGGATTCCCTTCTTCTGATATGGAAGAAGACGAGGTTAAAAAAAATTGAAGAATGAGTGTTAAAAATAAAATAGAAAAGGCTAAAAAGGGCAACCTTCCAACTCCAACTTCAGCTCCGGAAGTAAAAGACGAGAAAGAGTATACAACGCTCAATCTTGGACCTACGCACCCTGCAACACATGGTATTTTTCAAAACGTGTTAAAAATGGATGGTGAAATAATTGTTGATGCAGTATCTACAGTTGGATATATTCACCGTGCATTTGAAAAAATTGCTGAACATAGAAATTATTATCAAATCACTACGCTTACTGACCGCTTGAATTATTGTTCTTCACCAATCAATAATATGGGTTGGCACATGGCAGTGGAGAAATTATTTAATATTGAAGTTCCGAAACGTGCACAATATTTACGTGTTATCGTTATGGAATTGTCCCGTATTGCCGATCACTTGATTTGTAATAGCGTTATCGGGGTTGATACCGGAGCCCTGACTGTTTATTTCTATATTTTCAGTTTACGTGAACGTATTTATGAAATATTTGAAGAAATTTGTGGCGCCCGCCTGACAACTAATATTGGCCGTATTGGCGGTATGGAGCGCGATTTCTCTCCAAAAGCATGGGCTACCCTTGATGTGTTTATGAAAGAACTTCCTCCGGCATTGAAGGAATTT
>JAVHPR010000280.1:0-12161 GCA_036170695.1 Bacteroidia bacterium | reverse complement strand
CTCCGCTAAGGTAGGCTATATCTCGATTTGTTGGTTGTTGAGGAAACTCTAAATAAATCAACCAGGGAATTTGACAGCGAAAAAAATTAACAGGAAAATAATTTCCCAGCCAGAGATCAATGAAATAAAATTTCAACCATCCTTCGTCACAACATGATTTTTGATTTTAAAAATACCAGAAATCAAAAAGATTTCATTTTGGGGCATGTTTTGTCGCCGCAGATCGCTCAATATCCCTACCATTAGGCCATACAGAGGCAGGGCACAAAAACGCGATTTAAAGGACTTTCAGGGCTAAGGAATACCAACACACCTCACAGGAGTATATTATGGAAATACAGGCCTTAAATAGCTTTAAGTATGAGTTTTTCATCGATTTTTCTATAAAAAATGCCTCTGTAGCCAAAATATGAAGGATCCAATTGGAGATAGCTTAAATTCTTATTAAACAAATATCGAATCTTAAAATTGCTCTCACAAAAAATTGTTTTTGATAATTTCGGGAATTTTAAGAAAATAGTGAATAAAAATATCACCTTAAATAAACCTGTTTCTTAAAAAGGAAGGAAATTTTTATGCAGGAATTAAAATGAATAAGCCAGTGGCAGGGCACCGGTTTCTGCTTAATATTTGCCACAGATTTCACAGATTCACGCAGAAATATCTGTGTAAATCTGTGAAATCTGTGGCAAAAAACTAATGAATTCTGCCCCCATGAGGCAGAATTTCGAGGAATTCACAAGATGCTATTCTAATAAATACAATTTAGGGGATAATAAATATTGAATTAGGATATCTATTTTCTAATTAAATATATTTGGCTGGAATACGTTTTTCCTGTTTTTATTGCTGATAAATTGGAGCGAAATCCATTCCAGATAGCGCGAATAATATTTGATTTCCCGCTTTTAATTTTCTCACTAAGCATGGAAACATAATACGAATCAAATATCATTGGCAAAACCCTGAATACATTTAAGTCATGTTTTTTAAAAACAGTTTCAATATCAGCTGGACTGAAATGATACAGATGTCGTGGTACATCATAAGCCGCCCAGTTTTCGGCGTAAATTTTCGCATCCAGAGAAGTATAATTCGGAACGGCTATTATAATTACTCCGTTTGGTTTAATCAAACGTTTTAAATCTTCGATGCGTCCATTCAATTGTGGAACATGTTCCAATACATGCCACATGGTAATTATATCAAAAGTTTCAGTTCCCAAATTTTTAATTTCTGCTTCTTCACGCACATCCAAAGCATAATTTTCAACTGCCATTTTCCTGGCATCCACACTAGGTTCTATCCCGATGGTTTCCCATTTTGCATCTTTTAATGTTTTTAAAAAGTCGCCGGTTCCACATCCAATATCTAAAATTTTACCCGTCTTATAAAATTCGGAAATGAGCTGAAGTTTTTTTAACATGGTGTATTTTCTCACCATTTGATAAACCGAATTTACAAAACCTTTTTTTGTATTTGAATGAGAAACATACTCTTCAGATTTATAATATACACCTAATTTTTCTGCTTCCGGACGAGGGTTAATATATTTAAATCCACAAGAAATACACTCAATAATATTAAATGTTTCACGTGAAACAGTATTGTCTTTACAAACTAAAAATGCCTTAGTTTGATCGGAATTACAAATCGGACAGTTGTTTAATATTTCCATTATTGGTTCTTCTTTTGAAGAATATACGCTTTTTTGTTACATCAATAAAATTCAAATCAAAAACACAGGGCTTTTCAAAAATGTATAAAAACCACAAAGAACACAATGCAAGCACAAAGTTCACAATCAGCATATTTTATTAAATTTCTCGTGTTCTTTGTGAAAAATCTTTGTGACCCTTGTGGTAAAAAACAATTTTCAGGAAGCACACAACACTAAAATTCATGCCATAGTACAACCCAAAAATCAGCACATTATCAAATTAACACATCCATTTGTTCCACGTGGAACACTGCTAAATTATCGCCCCAAATACACCATCAAAATGGAAATATCTGATGGTGTTATTCCTGAAATTCGTGAAGCCTGTCCTATAGTCCTTGGCCTCACTTTTGTTAATTTTTCCCGCGCTTCTTTTGATAAAGATGTTAAACCAACATAGTCAAAATCCTCATGCAAAATTAAATCTTCAAGACGGGTTTGTTTATCTGCCATCTCATGTTCCTTAGAAATATACCCTTCGTATTTCATTAGTATTTCAGCTTGCTCTATACTCTCAGGATCATATTTTGATATGAACTCTTTAACCTTTACGGAATGAATTGTAAAATCTAAAAGTGATATTAGAGGCCTGGCAAGTACACCAAACATTTTTACTTTTTGAGAGATTGGCGCCGACCCAATAGCTATCAAAACAGGATTAATTTCTTCAGGATCTATACTCTCCGATTTGAAATATTTTATTATTTCAAGAGTCTGGTTCTGCTTAAAAATTACTCTTTCTAAGCGCTCTTTTTTCGCTAAACCTAACTCAAATGATTTTGGTGTTAGCCTGATATCTGCATTATCCTGACGTAATAAAATCCGATATTCAGCTCTTGAGGTAAACATCCGGTAAGGTTCATTGGTACCTTTTGTCACCAAATCATCAATCAAAACTCCGATATAAGCTTCGGAACGTTGGAGAATAAATGCCTCCTTTTTGTTAATTTTTAAATGAGCATTGATACCAGCCATCAATCCCTGGCAAGCTGCCTCTTCATATCCTGTAGTTCCATTTATCTGTCCTGCAAAATATAAATTTTCAATAAGCTTTGTCTCTAAAGTCAGGCACAATTGTTGTGGCGGAAAATAATCATACTCAATTGCATATCCCGGACGAAACATCTTTACATTTTCAAAGCCAGGAATTTTCTTCAAGGCTTTATATTGAACTTCTTCTGGTAATGAAGTTGAAAAGCCATTCACATATATTTCAACAGAATTCCAACTTTCAGGCTCAACAAAAATCTGGTGCCGGTCACGCTCTGAAAAACGAGTAATTTTATCCTCAATACTCGGACAATATCTAGGCCCTAATCCTTGAATCCGACCAGAAAACAGTGGCGATTTTTCAAAACCTGTCCTTAAAATATCATGAACTTCCTGATTTGTATAGGTTACAAAACACGGAAGCTGCCCTTCAGGACCATCAGTAAAAGCATCCTTACGTTGAGCTTTAAAACCAAATTGATCAACATTTAGGTATGAAAATTTATTAGGATTTACATCACCGTGTTGTACCTCCATTTTCGAATAATCGAGGGAACGACCATCAACGCGTGGAGGAGTTCCGGTTTTCATCCGACCGGCTTCAAATCCAAGCTGTACCAGCTGTTCGGTAATTCCGGACGAAGCTTTTTCACCGGCCCTGCCACCACTATATTGCTTTTCACCAAGGTGAATCAAGCCATTTAAAAAAGTGCCATTTGTTAAAATAACAGATTTTGAACGAATTTCAATGTCTAAATTGGTAATTATCCCGACCGCCTTTCCATTTTCAATAATCAAACCTTTTACAGTATCCTGCCAAAAATCAAGATTAGGCGTTGCTTCCAGCATCAGACGCCATTCCTCTGCAAATTTCCAACGATCACTTTGCGCCCTAGGGCTCCACATTGCCGGTCCTTTCGAGCGATTTAACATCCTGAACTGGACAGCAGTTTTATCAGTAACAATGGCAGAATAACCACCTAAAGCATCAATTTCACGAACAATTTGTCCTTTTGCAATTCCACCCATAGCAGGATTACAGCTCATTTGCGCTATGGTTTGCATATTCATTGTTATTAACAACGTAGATGAACCCATATTCGCAGCCGCAGCCGCAGCTTCACATCCGGCATGACCGGCACCAACAACTATTACATCGTATTCCTTAAACATTTATTTTTATTGAACTATCGGGATGCAAAAGTAAAATATTTTCGAGTTGATAGTTTAAAATATCTTAACTAATTGATTTATAATATCTTATATATAATTAACACCGTTTATTTTTGTTTATAACCTTAGCGTTCCCGTAAAGGTAAAAAAGAAAAAAAGGTAAAAAAGAAAAAATTGATGCTCCGGATTAATTATAATTTCAAAAAAATCATTTTTTCGAGGAAATCTCCAAAAAAATCTAAAATTGTATACGATTGCATGCTTCGTAATTTCTATGCAATCACTTATTAAATTTCAACGGTAAAAACAGAAATGTATGCAAACTAATCCTTAATACACCTCACAGATAAGCCATTTTTTTTATCATTTGTATCTCTTCCAACACTGCTTTTATTGTAACTCTGATCGCGGTAAATTGCATTTTCTGGATCAGAGCTATCTTGCGTTGAAGTCCACCAATAACCAAAACTACCGGCATAAAAAAATGTTCCATTACTGAAACGGTATCCTCCCGGAAGACCACCAAAATGGCTGATATTATTACCATTACTGAACGTATTTATATGTTCTTTCCACCCATGAACTGTTTTCATTTTTTCTCCAGCAATATCCTCACCACCAAGGTATTCACATAATTCAATCCACTCCTGATCAGTAGGAATATGCCACCCACATGGGGCTAAACCACGGGGATCATTTACAGCATACCAATTATATAATTTTCCGTAAGTAGTGCTATTAGTTGTTTTATTTTCGTAATAACACCATGCCGGTTTCCCTTTACGTCCAAGTCTTTTCCACTTTCTATTGCTTTTTGCTTCTTTTATCACGTCCCCGTTTATGAACGTATTCACATTTAAATTTTCAGTCTTCCAGGTTTGATTCCCAATTTTAATAGAAGATTGTGCACGCCCATAAAAACAAATAAATACAAACACCACTATTATCAAGGCTTTTATAATGTTTTTTGTTTTCATGGTGGTTCTACTAAAAAAATTATTGTGTTGATAATGCAAATAAATAATTTAAAAAAAATCTCACTAACCATCCCCCTCATCTTTATGACACCAGCAAATACTCAAGTGCCTGTCATTTAAATTATTCAAACCTATTAATTTCTTTCCTATTAACTATTCCCAAATAACTACTACCAATTAACTACAACCTATTAACTATTCCCTATTTACAACCCAAATTGTGCTGAAAGCTCCAACATCCGTATAATAGGTTTCTTCGCTTTTTCAATTAAATCCAACGGTAATATTATTTCAGGTTGTTCAAATTTTAAGCAATTATAGAGCTTTTCCAGCGTGTTTAATTTCATATGAGGACAATCATTACATGCACAGGAATTATTCGGTGGAGCGGCTATAAAGGTCTTATTTGGACTTTCTTTTATCATTTGATGCAGGATACCGGATTCCGTTGCAACAATAAACTCTTTCGCCTCCGATTTTTTAGTAAAATTCAATAAACCTGCTGTGCTGCCAATATAATCAGATATTTCTAAAATGGCTGCTTCGCATTCAGGATGAGCTATCAGTTTAGCGCCGGGGTGTTGATTTTTTAATTTCGTTATTTTCTCCAATGAAAAAATTTCGTGCACCATACAACTTCCATCCCATAACACCATATCACGTCCTGTTTTTTTTCGGATATAGACACCTAAATTTTTATCCGGAGCAAATATTATTTTTTGATTTTTTGGTAAACTTTCAACTATTTTTTCAGCGTTGGAAGAGGTACAAACAATGTCCGTTAATGCTTTAATATCTGCCGAACAATTGATATAAGAAATTACCAGGTGGTCGGGATATTTTGATTTAAATTCAGCGAATTTATCGCCAGGGCAGGAGTCAGCCAGTGAACATCCGGCATTTAAATCGGGCAGTAAAACTTTTTTATCGGGACATAATATTTTTGCTGTTTCAGCCATAAAATGTACACCGGCGAAAAGGATAATTTTGGCATCTGTTTTTGCAGCCTGTTGCGATAAAGCGAGGCTATCCCCAATAAAATCAGCGATGTCCTGTATGTCGGCTTCCTGGTAGTAATGGGCGAGAATGATTGCATTTTTTTCTTTTTTGAGTTTGTTTATTTCCTGGAACAAATCTAGGGATAAATCGATAGGGACATCCAAAAATCCTTTCGACAATAAATCAGCTACCATATCAATATTATATTTATTTTATTTTAAATTAAAAAAAAATTGTTGTTGTTATTGGTCTGTTAATATCGTTCAAATCTTTTATATAAATTGGTTGTTTTATATAATATTAACAAAGAAATAACAATATATTAAAAGTTATAAAGATTTAAAGTATTGAATAATAGAAATATAACAGTTTATAAACAATAGGCTGGTAAGGTTATTACCTAATAAATCGAGGACAAAAATACACTTTTTTATGTTATCAAATTGTTCACTTTTTATATTAAAATATGAAAAGATAATGATTGTTTATTCAATAATTAATCCATGCGTTTTCGTATTTTAATAATCCAAACAATTTTTTTTAAATCTTTTAAATAAATAAGTTTCTTATCAACAAATTTTGTGTTGATAAAAATAAAATTAGAGTGTTAGTTATCAAGCTTTTATTTTTGAACTTTACATAATTGTTAATAACTGAAAAAAGCGGTTAATTACTCTGTTTTTGTATTAATAATGAGGTAGTTATGGATAAATGCAATAAATAAATAGTTCAAACAAATAAAACAATGAAGATAGCAATTGGTTCGGATCACGCAGGTTTTTTATTAAAAGAATCCTTAAAAAATTATTTAAAGCAAAAAGGAGTTGAAGTATTTGATTTTGGAGCTTTTTCAGAAGAACGCGTTGATTATCCTGATTTCGCTCACCCCGTAGCATTTAGTGTGGAAAAGAAAGAAGTAGATTTTGGCTTATTGATGTGTGGTACCGGAAATGGCATTAATATGAGTGCTAACAAGCATAAAGGAATACGAGCAGCCTTGTGTTGGAATGCGGAGATAGCGGTATTGGCAAGGCAACATAATGATGCTAATATATTAACGCTTCCGGCCCGCTGCATAAGTGAGGAAGAAGCAAAAAAATGTGTGGATGTATTTTTTAGTACCGCTTTTGAGGGTGGTCGACATACAGAAAGAGTGAATAAGATTTCAAATTTCGATTAATGAGTAATTCCGAGGATTATTCTCGAAATGCATGCGTACTATTTGCCACAGATTTCACAGATTAACACAGATTTTCTGCGTGAATCTGTGAAATCTGTGGCAAAACAACAAAAAAATAATTGCTTACGCACCACCGATCAAGAGCCTTCAAGAATTAACAGGATTAAAATAGAATGCGGATAATTATGATAAACATTGAAAAAAAAAAATCTTATTTAATATGTAAAAATCAGCGTTTTCAGCGTTTTATTTTTTATTTTTTATTGTTTCCTTCCCTTCTTTTTTCACAACAGAAAGATTCCATTGCCATACGATATGCAAAAAACATCTCCATAGCCAATATGAGTAAAAACCTTCATGTATTAGCCTCTGATGAATATGAGGGGCGGGAAACGGGTAAAAAGGGGCAGAAAATGGCAGCTGAATACATTGCCAATCAATTTAAAATTTCGGGAATTCCGCCATATAACGGAAAAAGCTATTATCAGGAATTTAACTTAAACATTATTGTACCGGAACCGGCAGAAATTACTGTGGGAGGGGTGAAATATGCTGGCAATAAGGATTATTACAGTTATCCTGAACAATCGGAGGAACAAATAAGAGCCGAAAATGTAGTTTTTTTGGGCTATGGAATTCAGGATGAAAATTATAATGATTATAAAGATATGGATGTAAAAGATAAAGTGGTAATGATACTTCAGGGGGAGCCGTATTCAAAAGATTCATTATCATTAATTACAGGAAAAAAAACGAATTCATTGTGGTCGAATTATTATAAAGTAAAGCCCGAAAAAGCAAGGGAAAAGGGCGTTAGGGTATTGTTGGTGGTTGTGGATAGTCTTGAAAAAGATATTATGATCAATAAGCGACGATTAGAGAAACCGGCAGTGAAACTTGAAATTAATGATGAAGAAATGGTAATGATATACATTTCAAAACAAATGGCGGACGGCATTTTAAAGGTTAAAAACATCGAAAAAATAAAGCAAGAAATAGTAAATACAGGAAAACCTTTGAATATTGATGTGAAAACAGATTTTTTTATCAGAATAAAAAATAAAGCACAAAGGGTAAGTTCAGAAAATGTGCTGGGATATGTTGAAGGAGGGGATTTAAAAGAGGAACTGATTGTAGTTTCGGCACATTATGACCACCTGGGAATGGATGGAGATATAGTTTTTAACGGGGCTGATGATGATGGTTCAGGAACAGTAGCTGTTATCGAACTGGCAAAAACATTTGAAAAAGCAAAAAAAGAAGGGCATGGTCCCCGGAGGAGCATTTTGTTTCTGGCCGTTGCCGGTGAAGAAAAAGGCTTGTTAGGCTCTACATATTATGTTAAAAACCCTGTTTATCCACTAAAAAATACAGTTTGCGATTTGAATATCGATATGATTGGGCGAATAGATGTAAAGCATGAAAATAATCCGGATTATATCTATTTAATAGGTTCGGACAAACTAAGTTCCACCTTACATAATACTAGTGAAAATGTGAATAAAATATATACTAATTTAGAGCTGGATTATACCTATAACGATGAAAAGGACAGGAATAGGTTTTATTACCGTTCGGATCATTATAATTTTGCTAAAAATGGTATTCCGGTGATATTTTATTTTAACGGCGTTCATGCCGATTATCATAAAGAAACTGATGAAATAGAAAAAATAAATTTCGATAAAATAGAGAAAATATCCCGCCTTGTTTTCTTCACCGCCTGGGAGCTTGCAAACCGGAATGAGCGCATAAAGGTGGATTCAAATAAGAAATAATTCTCTAAATCTCTTTACTCATCCGTTCAATAGCGATCTTGTAAATAACCGAAAACGCTGGGTCTTTCATGTATTCAGTAAGTTTCGGACGGGATTCTTCGGATCTGTGTGTTAAGGCAATCATTTTACTGTTATTTTCCTTATTTCCCGGATCTGTTTTCTGGATACGGATCACCTCAATAAATTCATCCATCCATTTTCCATATCCCACCATGAATTCCTGTTGTTCCGGATTTAATTTCACTATTTCTGCGGACTCCACCGATTTGGCTAAAACGCTTGAACTTACTATTGTGGCACTGGCCGATAAGCCAAGAAATTGCAAAAATTTTCTTCGGGTAGACTGATTTTCGGACATAGATCTTTGTTTTTTTAATTAGTTAATATTTTCTGCTCTTATTTGTTGAAAAAGAATGTATTCTGTTTCAAAATATCTGTGATTTCAAACTAAACTCAAATTGTTATTTAGAATCAATTTACATAAGGATTTATTGTGCAAATGTAAATTAAAAGAACAAGATTAAATAGTAAATGGCAAATAAATTTACCGATCGGCTTTAGTAATTATGGTCACATATGCCGGCTGCTGTTTATGCATATAACGTTGGGAAAAATACGCTGGAAAGTCAAAAATAATTATTTTACGGATTTTGTACCATCAAAAAATTGCCCGCGGGTGTATTACAAATTTTCCTAAAGTAGACCTTCATGGTTTTTAAAAACCTTGAAGGTCTTGCTATGCTATATACAAAAAGGGGGATTTGTTGTATACCCATTGCCCGCCATCTCTTCCTGTGGAATTTTAAAAAGTAGTATATTTGTTGGAAACTTCAAAAATTATTAAGAGATTTTTTTAAAATATTTAAAGCAATTTTTTTTAGAAGCCTTAAAACATTTAAACTATGAGAACAAAACTACTTGCATTAATTGCCTTTATATTGTTTGTAACAATGGTATGGGGAAATGGTTTAAATGCTCAAACCGCCCAATATCAAAGGAAGAATCAGCACTCAGCTAATAGTCTTTCAGGTGATGAAAACAGTAGTAGTAAGCTTTTTAAGATACTTCCTGATTCTGTAAAGATTGATGTAAAAAAAGACATCCGTGAAGCAGTTTTTCTTGAATTAAACTTTGCCGAACTGGCACGGATTATTAAGGTAAAATCACCATTATTAACCATAAATTTGCCTGTTTCCCAAAGTAACAGGGTAACATTTGCCCTACATGATGCAAAAATTGTAACCGACAATTTTTCTATTATCACCGAAAAAAATGAAAAAGTGAAATACACCCCCGGACTTTATTATCAGGGAACTGTTTCCGGGGTCAACCCTTCTTTGGCGGCATGGAGCATGTTTGATAATTCTATTATGGCCGTTTTTTCCTTTAACAATGAAAATTATACGTTGGGGTTATGGAATGATAAATCCAATATCGATAATACTATTTATATTTTATACAAAGACAGCGATGCGCTGTTTGCTCAGAAATTAAAATGCGAAGTAGATGATGATTTGCCTAAAAAATTATCTGATAATGGCAATACGGGACATTTATTAAGCAACCAATGTGTTAAGGTATATTTTGAATGTGACTATCAAATGCTCTTGGATAAGGGAAGTGTTATAAACGTAGGCAATTATGTTACGGGAATATTTAATTTTACTCAGTTATTATTCTATAATGAAGCCATCAATACAGAAATATCTGAAATATATGTTTGGACTTCTACAGATCCGTATGTTTCATATTCTTTATCGCTTGATTTTCTAACTAATTTTGAAATTAACCGACCGACATTCAACGGTAATGTTGCTTATTTACTTACTACGCGAAATCTTGATTTTACTGGAAGAGCGAGTAATGAATTATGTTATTCAAGCGCCCCGCATTCTTATGGCAATATTCATAATTCATATGCTGCATACCCTAACTATTCCGCTGAGATAGAGGTCTTTACTCATGAGTTGGGCCATAATTTTGGGTCTCACCATACACATTGGTGTGGCTGGGTGGGTGGAGCAATTGACGACTGTGCCACTACTGAAGGCGGATGCGTTCCAGGTCCGGCACCCACAAATGGCGGTACGATAATGAGTTATTGTTTTCAACCCGGTAACCTTATATCTTTTACAAATGGCTTTGGAGTGCAGCCCGGGAACGCTATCAGGGCTCTTTATAACTCAGCATCTTGTTTAACTGCATGTGCAAACTCGCCAACAGCATATTTCACCGCTAGCCCTACGATAGGTTGTTCTGCTCCGAAAACTGTTACTTTTACTGATAAGAGCCAAGGTTTACCAACATCTTGGAAGTGGGATATTGATAATAACGGCAGCACCGATTATACCACACAATCTCCAACACATGTTTATTCAACTGCCGGAACATACAGTGTAAAACTTATTGCTACTAATGCTAACGGAAGTGATACTATAATAAAAACAAATTATATCACTGTTGGTAATATAACAGCGGGGGTAAGTTTGCCCCTTGCTGAAGGGTTTGAGGGTAGTGGAAATCTTCCTAGTGCCTGGTCGCTTTCCAACCCAGATAATGATGCAACCTGGGTGATTAATACTTCTGTTGCTCATTCAGGTTTGCATAGCATAAGTTTTGATAACTGCCTTTACATAGGTTCATTTGGAAAGCGAGACATATTTTATACAAAAAATTATAATATGTCATCGGGAGCATTTACGCTTTCCTTCGATGTTGCCTACGCACGGAAAAATTATCAAGGAACAATTTATATTGATACACTTTCAGTATATGCTTCTTCTGATTGCGGCGCAACCTGGAATAAAATTTACCACAAAGGAGGGACAACCCTTGAAACTGCGCCTATTTCTCTCTATTGCTTTGCTCCAACTTCCTCTCAATGGAGAACAGAAACAATCAACATGACGTCTTTCACCGGACAGCCTATTGTAATGCTTGGTTTTGAAAACATTACAGGTGGGGGAAACCGGCTTTATATTGATAATATAAATATTTCCGCTACAGTTGCTACCGGAATTGATAATTTTGCCGATGATGGAACTTCAATTACTATTTATCCGAACCCTTTCAGCAAGTCAGCTACAATAAAAGTACAATCCACTAATTCATTGCAGCCTACAGCATTGGATTTTATTCTTTACGATTTGGTTGGCAAAGAAGTAATGCGCATGGATAACATTAGCGACCAGACACAAATTTTGGCAGATCAGCTTTCTCAAGGATTGTATGTTTATAAGGTATTTAATAAACAGAAACTTGTCAGTAAAGGAAAGATTGTGATTCAATAAATCAAATTGCTTATCTGCTTTAGACATGCTGTCTTTTATTGTTTTGTAATTCCT
>JAVHPR010000279.1:0-2418 GCA_036170695.1 Bacteroidia bacterium | reverse complement strand
CTCGAACTGGCTACCTGTACAGTCAGTTCGAGCGAAGTCGAGAACCGCGCGTGAGGATGTTTCGTTAGAAAATACTCTTAAAAAACGACATTGATTTCTAATTTAACAGTCCAACATAATATTTCAATTGGTGCGTAAACGCACTTATTTTTCGTTGATTAACAAATTATATTTTGAAAATAAAACTTGACATACAACCCTTAAAAAGCTGGTTTTTAAATTATACAAAACCTCTGCTCATTGCCGGACCTTGCAGTGCTGAAAGCGAAGATCAAATGTTGAATACTGCAAAACAAATTGCGGCTTTTTACCCACAAAGTGTCTTTAGAGCCGGTATCTGGAAACCCCGAACACGGCCAAATAATTTTGAAGGCATTGGAGACATTGGTTTAAAGTGGATGCAATCTGTAAAAAAAGAAACAGGTTTGCTTACAACAACTGAAGTGGCAACTGCCGAACATGTCGAAAAATGTTTGAAACACGGTATAGATATTTTGTGGATTGGTGCCCGCACCACTGTCAATCCGTTTTCAATTCAGGCTATTGCAGACGCATTGAAAGGGACGGATATTCCCGTGTTTGTAAAAAACCCTATCTTCCCTGATATGCAATTATGGGCAGGAGCCCTGGAACGAATCAATAATGCAGGCATAAAAAAAATGGCTGCCATACATCGTGGATTCCATTCCTACGATAATGGTCCTTTTCGTAATTCACCCAAATGGGAACTTGCCATTGAATTAAAAACAGCATGCCCCGAACTGCCCGTAATATGTGACCCTTCGCATATAGGTGGAAATCCTGAACTGATCCCCTATCTTGCACAAAAAGCAATGGATATGGATATGGACGGCTTGATGATTGAAACCCATATTAATCCCAAAGTTGCGCTAAGTGATGCAAAGCAACAAATCACACCTGTTGAGTTAAATATAATTATTAAGGGTTTGAACATTCGTTCTGCATCTGTTGAAAGTATTGAGCTACAAACTAAGTTGGATGAGCTACGTTCAATAATTCATAAACTAGATGATGACTTATTGGAAGTGCTTGCAAAACGTATGGCTGTTTCTGCAAAAATTGGCGACTATAAACGAGAGAACAATATTATGGTTCTGCAAGTTTCACATTGGAGGAAATTGATTGAAACAAGTATTTCAAATGGTCCCCAACTTGGTCTTCCAAAAGAGTTTATCAATGCATTATATCAGTTAATTCACGATGAATCCATCCGCCGGCAAACAAACCAGTTATCCTCCTAGCCCCATCTCCACTGAATGGGAAGAAAAAATGACACCCTGAATTTTTATTGTTAACCATTTCAAAACATATCTTTGTCCCTTAAATTTTTCTTATGAACACTAAATTCATCAATTGGCTTATTTTTGTTTCACTCGCCCTCACCTGGGGCAGTTCATTTATTTTGATGAAACGGGGATTGGAAGTTTTTTCAAGTGAGCAGGTAGCTGCCATGCGAATATTTATGGCCTTTCTGTTTTTGTCTCCTCTAATCTATAAGTACGTTAAAAAAGAATTATTAAAGCATTGGAAAGGTTTTATAGGAATGGGAGTACTGGGTAATCTTATCCCTGCATTTTTATTTACTAAAGCCGAAACAGGACTTAGTAGTTCAATGACTGGTGCCCTTAATTCTTTAACTCCTTCATTTACCCTGCTAATAGGAGTATTACTATTCAGTGTAAAGACCCGTTGGATAAATGCTCTCGGAATTACCATTGGTTTTATAGGCGCAATTGGATTGCTGATGGTTGGGAAAAAAGATGCCATGGATAATAACCTATGGTTTATTTTTTATGTGATTTTGGCAACCATTTGCTATGCGCTGAGTGTAAATATTATTAAGAAACATCTTGATCAAGTAAATCCTATTGCATGTACCGTATGGGCGCTTTTATTTATAGGTCCTATAGCTGGAATATACCTTTTTACAACAGATTTTACCTATAGATTAACAACAAATCCAATGGCAATGCAAAGTTTAGGTTTTGTCAGTCTCTTGGCAATATTTGGCACAGCCATTTCTGTGATTGTTTTCAACGTATTGATCAGGAATACCAATGCTGTCTTTGCTTCAGCTGTGACCTATTTAATACCTATAGTGGCAATGGGTTGGGGAATTTTCGACAACGAAGTTGTTTTACCACTGCATTTTGCATGGATAGGGCTAATTTTATTGGGTGTTTATCTTGTGAACAAGACTTACCCTGTGAATGATGAATTAAGCCCTAAAGAACTTTAATCAATAATCATTAACCGATAGTTTTTTTTCGATTTTTCTAAAATCATTTATTTTTGGTGTCAGCCAAGCAATAAGAAATAAAAAAATACGTTTTCAAACCGCTAGGGTGTACGACAAATATCCCTAAGCCGCATTTTTTATAGCAAACATTTTGATTC
>JAVHPR010000278.1:0-2425 GCA_036170695.1 Bacteroidia bacterium | reverse complement strand
TAAATTATTTGTGTCATTTTCAAAGAGCTTTAAATTTTTTTTAATCTACTACTCAGAATGACCTATGCACACCCCATTTATCTTGATACTTGATTGGCATTAATAAGTTTGTTTGTAAAGAGTTTGTTTTTTACAACTATTTCCGGGAGTGTAATAAACTAAGGAATCACTATAATTTCACTTGTTGAAACCATATTGCTTTTATGACCGGCTCTGTCTCTTAAGGTAATTTCAAATTTCACAACGGAGTGGGGGCCAAATAAAGGCTGTGTTCTCAGCTTTATTTTAATTCCACCATCCAGAGCCTTGTACTGGCCATCGGGAGTGATATTTGGAACACGGTAGCTGTAAAACATAGTATCGAATTGAGAGGTTCCAAAAGAAGAATCAACGGGAACGAAAAGGCCATTTTGATTTTTATATAAATATTTCATTTTCAAGTCGTCGCCAGAGGTTGCATCGCCCTCAAAAATACCAATATCACCGTCACCATCTTTAAAAGTAATGAAACAGTCTGCTGAATCATTATCATAGGTCACAAACTTATCAAAGGCAATGACAGGCTCAGGGGGGAAGTGTTTTTCTTTCACGCAGGAGATGATTGAAGTACCTGTAATTGCAAGAAAAAACGATATGTATATTAAATGTTTCATTGATAATGAATAGAAACATAAAATTATTAATTATTTTTGGCCAAAGCAAATAAATTCATAGAAAACGGATGGTTCATTCTAATAAGGAAACCATCGTACATTTTTCGACTGGCTATATGACCGTCGCTTGGTCAGTCTGAGTGGTGTTTTTTTCGAAAAAGCAATAAAAAATGATGTAATTAATTTATCCTGTCATTCAGAATCCTTCCATTTTTTTGGAAGGATGAAGAATCTTCACACCTTTGAGAAGATCCTTCATCGCCAGAAAGGCTCTTCTGGATGACAGCATAATTAATTGATAATCTTTAAAATACGAAATACATCAATGGTAGCTTGTCGAAGACTTTATGCAGGAATACATTAGAAAATAATCTTAAAAAAGGCAATAATTATTGTTTATATAATTTGAAACCAGCCATTGAAAGTATTTTTAGCATCAAAACATCTGACGACTTTAAGCAGATGGCGCTTGCTATTTTCAATTATCAAATTACCCAAAATGAGGTTTACCGAAATTATATTACTGCCTTAAAGGTAAACGCTAAAGATATTACCGCTCTTGAACAAATTCCGTTTATGCCAATCGAATTTTTTAAAACGCATAAAGTGATTTCAAGTGACAAGAGCCAAGAGTTAAGAGTTAAGAGTCAAGAGTTAAGAGTCAGGAGTCAAGAGTCAAGAGTCAAGAATCAAGAGTTAAGAGTCAGGAGTCAAGAGCCAAAGCTTTTTACAAGCAGTGGCAACATTCAAAGTAAACATTACGTGACTGATGTTTCTGTTTATGAGAAAAGTTACCAAAAAGGATTTGAACTTTTTTATGGAAGCATTCATGAATATTGTGTTTTAGCTTTACTTCCTTCCTACCTCGAACGGGAGG
This sequence comes from Bacteroidia bacterium, assembly GCA_036170695.1. Classification (GTDB taxonomy): domain Bacteria; phylum Bacteroidota; class Bacteroidia; order 2-12-FULL-35-15; family 2-12-FULL-35-15; genus 2-12-FULL-35-15. Next base: position 895 of record JAVHPR010000278.1, on the reverse strand, counting down.
GCTCTTCCTTAATTTACATGGCAGAAGATTTGATAAAAAAAAGCAAACACCCTGAAAGCGGCTTCTATCTGAATAACTACGATGAATTAATAATTACCTTAAATCAACTGAATTTACGAAAACAAAAAACTATTTTATTAGGCGTTACCTATGCTTTGCTTGATTTAATTGAAAATCAACAGTTTCAGTTACAATACACTATAGTTATGGAAACAGGCGGTATGAAAGGGAAAAGAGAGGAAATGGTGCGGGAAGAATTACATTCTGTTTTATGTAAAGGTTTTGGAGTTGACGTAATTCACAGCGAATACGGGATGACAGAACTTTTATCGCAAGCCTATTCAAAAGGGAATGGAATATTTAATTGTCCGCCCTGGATGAAAGTATTGATACGCGACACAAATGATCCTTTTTCGTTTTTACCACACAATAAAAGCGGAGGTATTAATATAATTGATCTGGCCAATATAAATTCCTGCTCATTTATTGCCACTCAGGATTTAGGTAAAATATATTCCAACGGATCTTTCGAAGTGCTTGGGCGCTTTGATAATAGTGATATTCGGGGATGTAACTTATTGGTGGAATAAAAATGCTCAGCACAATAAACTACATTGTTCTATCGTTTTTCTGTTGTATTCACTAATCCCACATCCCCATATGGCAATAGTTTTACTTGTTAAACTCAAAACTATCAGCCATGACTTACCGAACGTTTTCAGCACCTGCCATAATAAGTTGCGTTTTATGTTTCTTAAGCAGCTATATTGATCCTGGCACCAAAGAGAAAGAGAATAAAAAACTAAAGGAGAAAGGAGTATTTGATGTAATTATTGTCCCTCCTGTTTTCAGTTTTGCAACACCCTCAAAAAAAATTATATGCAATTGCCTGTTT
>JAVHPR010000277.1:0-12416 GCA_036170695.1 Bacteroidia bacterium | reverse complement strand
ATAATTTGACAAATTTTTAACTAAAAAAAGTGTCAACCTATTTCAGTACAAGACAATCTTTTGGTGATTTAATTTCTGTAATTGGCAATAAACCTTTGGAACAAACATTATCGGAAGTAGAAATTTCTTCCATAAAATTCGCTTTGGAGAAAAATAAAAATAATAAATCTAAAGCGGCCGAAATGCTTGGAATCCCACTTTCCACACTACGATCAAAAATGGAAAAATATTCCATTAATTTATAATTGAAATAAATCACATAAAAAAAGCGTCCTGCAAAAAAATTGCAGGACGCTTTTTTGAATTAAATTTTTTCTTATTCTACTACAATTTTCTTGTAATTGCTTTTACCATTTACATTAATGGCAACAAAATAAATTCCTTTTGCAATTGATGAATTTATCGTCAAATTTCTGTTTTGTAACCCAGCTGCTTGTTTTTCATTGTCCATTAAATTGCTAACAACTTGTCCTTTTACATTTACTAAGTTCGCAGAAACAGTTGAGTTCTCAGCTAATACATAAGAAATAGTTGCTGATTCTGTTACCGGATTAGGGAATACAGAAACATTTAGATTGATTGATGATAGTTCTTCAACACCAATAGTAGCATCTAGAGGAACAACCTGGGTTCCAATTTGCCAAAAATCACCACTTGCGCCACCATTATCATCTGCAGCTAATCCTGCATAATTAAATGTTACAGCACCTGAGGTAGGAGCCGTCCAGGTGAAATCAAAAGCTACAGTACCTGTAGTTGTGGTATTCAACGAACCGGTATGAACAATTTCGGTGTTCAATATCTTTGTATTTGTTCCTGCTGCTACAGTTCCGGCACTTGCAGCAAGATCTATTCCTGCCAATAATTCACCTGTTTGGGCAACAGTTGCAACTACAGCATAGGCGGCACCGGGAATGTATCCATTTGTCACTGCCGGGGTGAAAGCCAAAGATACTGTCACGGCAGGTGTTGCTGTAGCACCATGGCATGAACCACAGCCTGTAGTTGTTTTACCTGATTTTCCACCACTGCTAAGGGTTTCAAATGACATTAAGCCAATAACGGCTAAGGCGGCTAAAGAAAGAGTAAATGTTTTTTTCATAGTGTATGTTTTAGAAGATTATTACTTAAATATTTTTTGGCAAAAATAGATTAATACACAGAAGCAATACTATGACCTTGATCAGTCTTTATGTTTTTCTGTTTTATTTCATAAAATGATAGGGATTGTGCTGAAATTGGGTCAATCGTAATTGAATGTCACATTTTTTATCTGCAATAGCAATGTGCGAAAAATCGCATATAATGCGAAAAATCGCATATTGTTTGGTGCCACTAAGCAAAAACGGTTTTCTTTAAGTATTTAAAATACAGTATCTTATAAAATTTATTTACTCTTTATAATTGTTGGTTTCAATCTTGCCTAATGGGCATGTGTACAAAAAAAGCACATCTCAAAAATTGTGAAAGCAACATTCAAACATACAATAGAAACACTGGAAGTTGAATCACCTTGCGATATTGTAAGTAAAATTTATTTGTTGCAAAAATATTGTACACAGGAACAACAATTATTTTTGAATAAGGCTGCTACCCCCTGTTTCTATAGAAAGGACGATTTGGTTTTTCACGAAAACTTCCCTGCCCATAATATTTACTTTATTGCATCTGGTTTAGTTGCGCTATGGAAACAAAATATTTTTTCAAAAAAGCAATATATCCGTTTCGTTAAAGAAGGAGGATTGTTCGGATACCGTGGAAGTGCCATAGAAGACTCCACTTATAGGCTTTCCGCAAGCACTTTTGAAGATTCTATGATTTACTCTATCCGAAAAAAAGACTTTGCTATTGTGTTGAAAGAAAATACCGGACTCCAATTCAAAATCATGTCAAGGTATGTAAAAGAATTGGAAAAAATTGAAACCAACTTTTGTTATCAGATAACCATGAATACGAGAGAGAAGATGGCTGAAGCACTTTTAAAAATCCATAATATTTTTGGTGGTAATGACGCATCGGTACCCTTGAAAAAGGCTATGCTAAGGAAAGACATTGCAGATATTGCAGGTGTCAGCACAGGCAAAGCAATTAACATGCTTACAGAATTTCGGGTCGAAAAAATTATTGATACCTGCGGAAGTGAGATAACTTTCCTCAATATTGATAAGATTAAAGAAATTGTGGCTGCTTATCATCGATAAATGGAATATCACTAATTATAAAAAACTATAAAACGAACATATGTTCTGTTTGTTTATGACTTTAGTCACGGAGAGGTTTTCGCAACAAGGCTTACTTTGTCTGCGGAAATTAAGGGTAAATAACCAACCAACCTTTCTTTCCCTCAGAAACAAAAAACGAAATACAAAACAAACCAATTAAAATTAAAGATCTATGGACATTAAAAGACGAAATTTCTTAAAAACCCTGGGAATTACAGGAGCCGGAGTATTTGTGATAAACCCTGTTCTTGGAGCATTCGGTAAATCTGCTGATAAATCTTCGGCAGCTTCCGGTGAAGAAAAAGGCAAATCGCCTGCGGGCAAATCAAAAGGTGCAAACTCCGGCAATAAGGATATAGGTGTTTGGTATCCAAGCACTTGCCAGGGATGCACTACGTGGTGCCCTATTGAAATCCTGGTTCAGAGCGGCCGTGCGGTAAAAGTACGCGGTAACCAAAACTCACAGTGTAACCCCGGACAAGTTTGCCCCAGAGGACATCTTGTTATACAAGAGACCTATGATGCTGACAGGTTGAAAACTCCTATGAAAAGGACGAATGCATCAAAAGGAAAAGGTATTGACCCTCAGTTTGTCCCTATTACATGGGCTGCTGCAATGACTGAAATAGCAGCTAAGATCATTTCTGTCAGAAATACAACAGGGGGCAAAACTATTGGTTATTTCAGAGGAAGATATGCGCACAAAACCGATATCCAGTATTCTGCAATGACAAAAATTCTGGGAACACCCAATAAATGGTCTCACAGCGTTCTGTGCGCAGAGGCAGAAAAGATGGGGCCTTTGTTCACCGAAAATAAAGCATATTACAGAGATTACGATCTGGACAATTGCAGACACCTTCTTATCTGGGGAACCGACCCTACACGCGCCAACCGTATGATTCCTACTATAATTAAAAAAATTGAAACTGTCAGTAGAAACGGGAAAATTACTGTAGTTGACCCTTGCTACTCTACTTCTGCTGCAAAAGCAAATAAATGGATGCCTATTATCCCCGGCACCGATGGAGCATTGGCAAGTGCCATAGCACACGTTATACTTACACAAGGTTTATGGCACGTACCATTTGTGGGTAACCATACCGGGACAAATCCGTTCATAGCAGGAGTAAACACTGTTCCTGAAAGTGCTTTTACTGAAGTGTATACCTATGGCCTTGTAAAATGGTGGAATGCTGAATTAAATGACAAAACCCCGGCTTGGGCTGCACCGATATGCGGAATATCAGCTGCCGACATTATACAATTAGCTGAGGATATGGGAGCTGTCGCACCTAATGTTTCCGTTTACATGGGACCCGGTGTTGCTATGCAGCCAAGAGGAGCTTATGCCGCCATGGGAGTTTATGCCTTAAACGGATTGTTAGGTTCATGGGAAAATATTGGAGGTCCGGTTCGTCCCCCCTCTGCTTCCCCTGCCGTTCCTGCATACCCGTCGGTATCATCTACCTATATGGATACGATTGCAGTTACAGGATATGCTTCCGGTAAAATTGACACTACCGGTACTGAATTTTATCCCGGAATAACTGATGCCGGTTTAGGTAAGGCTGCTCTCACTAATACCGTTCCTGACACAATAATTTCAGGACTTCCTTATGCTTTAGAAATGGTAATCGGAAACTACTGTAATTTTGTTCATTCAGGAACAGGAGCTGAGCGTTGGGAGGCCGCAATGGCTATTATCCCTTATTTTGTTCATATCAGCACACACGCATCCGAAATGTCAATGTTTGCTGACATTGTTCTTCCTGCTGCCAATGGCACTACAGAAAGATCGAATTTCCTCTCTACTTCACAAAATATGCGTACCGAAGTTTCCATCATTCAACAATGTGCTACACGGCTTTTCGATGTGAGGGGTGACGAAGATGAAATTACCTATATGCTGGCTCAGGAATTAAATGTACAAGGGTTTACGAAATTGCTGGATTATTTAAATGCCAACTATAAAGACCCCGATACTACTGCTGCTCCAACTACCTATCAGGAATTTGCAGAATATTCAACCAAGCTCTTTACAAAAGCTTCTTATGATACCCTTGGGGGCTGGGATGCTTATAAACAACAAGGAGTTAAAACTACCCAACCAAATGCTTATCAGGCACACTGGGGAGCTACCGGCAATTCAGGAGGCACCGGAGGTAAATTTGAATTTTATAGTTCTTTGCTGAAAAAAAATCTGAACGCACACGCTGTTGATTCTTATCAAAAAGTAATGACTGTTACCTTAACAGGAACAAGCGGAACTGCTAACATTAATATTACACCAAATACCCTGTATGGTGCAGTAGCTGCAGATTACCTTGCAACTTTCAATACCAGTTTAACAGTAACAGCAAGCGACTTTGTAGCAACACACACTGCAGCTCTTTTACTTTTAGGTATTAAGGTGAAAGCTTCTGCCGCAACAATTGTATTTACCGGGGTCGATTACGGTAAAACTTTTACAGTAGTGGCTCCCGCAAATGTTTCAACAGATTTAGCAGGCACTGTGGCTACAACGCAAGCTATCGGTTTACTGCGTTGGAATAAAACCGTAGATCAATTGATGATTGACATCAATTACCCCGGCTGCGTGGGTGAAAAGGCCTTTGTGCCGCATTATGAAGCCCCTCCCACAGCCGTTTCTACTTCCTTTCCACTATTATTTATTGATAGAAAATCGAGGTTCAACCGTGAAGGAAGATCTCAGAATCTCCCTAATTACTACCAGTTCAAAAGACTGGATCCGGGAGATGAAGACTGGTCAGATGTATTGCTCATGAATCCCGTTGATGCCACTACTCTTAACATTGTTAATGGACAAACAGTTACAATCACCACAGTTATTAATACAGTGGGTATTACCTGTAAAGCTAAATTATGGGAAGGTGTAAGACCAGGAACTGTAGCAAAAACATACGGACAAGGGCATTGGGCTTACGGCAGATTTGCCACAAAAAACCTAAGTACTGCAACAGCGCTTACCGAAGGAGGTAGTAATAACCTTGTTATTCCGTCGGATACGGAAAGAATTTCCGGTGGTATGGCAAGATACGGCGGTTTCTTTGCAGTAAAAGTTCAATAATAGGCAACAGATAAAATTTTATAATACTAACATAAAAAAAGATATATTATGGCAATTAAATATGGTATGTTAATAAACTTGAGCAAATGCGTTGGCTGCGGAGCCTGCGCATTAGCTTGCAAAACCGAAAATAATACCGAACACCAGAAAAAGGTTGGCGGTGTATTACAAGGTACAAAATACAACTGGGCTGATTTTTTAACCAAAACTACCGGCACATTTGCAGGCGGTGACGTCGCTTTTGAAGCTATTCCTGTTCTTTGCAATCATTGTTCCGATCCTGGCTGCCTACCGGTTTGTCCGGTTTCTGCTATTACCAAAACAAGTACCGGCATTACAATGATTGATGAAGCACTTTGTACCGGATGTCAACTCTGTCAGGATGGGTGTCCTTACAGTTCTAAGGACGTGTTTGAAGTAGGTAATGTTAAACAATATTCTGTTATTCATTACAACCCGGCAACTCCTGCACCTCAAAGTTTCTGGGCAGATGCCACTACCGTTACTCCGGGATCAGAAACCCCTGCAAACCTTGCTGTATTGGCTACTGTAACTCCCCCTTACAAAAACGCTTATACACACACTAAGTACTCTGCTGTCAGAGCTGCCAACAAAGTGGAAAAATGTTATTTCTGCGACCACAGGCTTCAGAATGGATTGCAGCCTTATTGCGTGGTATCATGTCCGGCAGGAGCACGGGTGTTTGGTGATTTGAATGACGCTTCTAGTTATATCAGCACATTGCTTGCTTCAACTGCATACAAGCGCTTGAAGAATAGCGGCGGCGAGTGGCTTACCAGTACACAAACAGGAACAAACCCTAACGTATATTATGCGGGAAGTTACGCTCCGCCAGTACCAACAACAATAAAAGAGGTAGAAGATTTAGCAATTTTACAACTATCACTATATCCAAATCCTTCTTCCGATATTGTTAATATTGAATTTGATCTTGAAAATTCTACATCCGTAACTATTACAATCTATGATATCATGGGCAGGGAAGTAAGAAAAGTTAAGAAAAATGAACAAACAGCATCAGGTAAACAAAAAGTCGAAATAAATATTTATGATCTAAACGCCGGAACGTATATTTGTACTGTTATTACAGATGAAAATATAAAGTCTGCAAACTTTGTTGTGAGTAAATAAATTACACAAGCTTCATCCTAAATCCTTCGCATTCTGAAGGGTTTAGGTTAAGTCTTAGATTTAAAAATATGGAAGTAAAAGATTTTGTCAGTATAGAACGGGCGAAAGCTACGTCATTTAATTTAATGACGGCTTTGTTATGTCAACCCACCGAGGATTTGATATCAAATCCTGAATTCTTAGAAACTCTTAAATCTTCTTTTAAGATTGTTTGTCCGGATTGCGTGGAAAACGTTGAGCAAATGCAGCATGAGGTAAAAAAATATTCTCAGCTGAATTTATTAGTTGAATACACCAGGTTGTTAATCGGTCCTTTTGGCACATTAGCGCCACCGTATAGTTCTTTGTATTTCGGTGGCAGCTCCATGATGAGTGAAGAAACTGTTTGGGTAATAAATTTTTACGAAAGCGTTGGGCTTAGTTTTGATCTGGAAGCCATTAAAGATGCTCCCGATCATGTTGCTGTGGAAACAGAATTTATGTATTATCTTATTTTTAATGAAATAAATGAATTGGAATCAGGTAATGTTGCCAAGGCAAAACAACTTTGGAACAGCCAATGTGAGTTCTTTTCAAAACATTATAAACAGTGGCTGCCGAAATTTTGTCAAAAAATTACCGAGCACACTAATAATGATTATTACAAAGCATTAGCTGAGTGTATAAACAAGTTTGTAAGTACAGTTTCAATTCCTGAATTTCCGATCATTGCTATAAATTCTGGAGATAAGAAGGAAAAATTAAATAACATCAAACAGAAACAAATCAAAATGTAATGAATAGTTCCGGACAGCGGGAACTCAATATAAAAACTTTACAATAATTTTATTTTATACTTGTGTAAATAAAAAAAATGATTTTAATTTATACGGGTATTTTTACCTCAAAACAGTTTAAACAATTTAACAACAAACAAAATGATGACATTAGGAATGATTATCGGAATAATGGGACTTGGTGGTACTGAATTAATAATTATCGGAATAATAATTCTTTTGCTTTTCGGAGGAAAGAAAATTCCGGAATTGATGAAGGGACTGGGAAAAGGAATTAACGAATTTAAAAGAAGTTCCAAAGGAATGGATGATGTTGTGGAAGATGTAAAAAACACTAAAACCGAGTTAAACAAGTAAATAGAAATGCAGGAGTTGGAACTTTTTGGCTGTGCAGCCTGCAAGCAAAATGATTGTTTAATAAACAAATATTGCTCTCAAAAATGGAAAATATTTTTAGGACACAATAAGCTCTTTAGAGAGTTCCCCCAAAAACTAAATGTTTTTTCTGAGGGGGAGCCAGTGTCGAGGATTTATTTTATTCGTTATGGGAAAATTAAAGTTTATAATACAGCGAATACAGGAAAACAAAACATCACTCGCCTGGCTTGTTCAGGTGAAATGCTTGGCTTGAGGTCATTTGCAGAGGACACCTATTTGGTAAGTGCAACCACACTTGAACAAACGTCCCTCTGTTCTTTCGAAAAAAAAGTTTTTATTTCCGTTCTCAAAAAAAATCCTGAATTTGCATGGCATCTGATGGAATTCTATGCTCAACAGTTCAGTAATTTTGAAATTCATCATAGAAATTTCGCTCAATCGAATGCCAAAGGAAAAATTGCAGAAGCATTATTAATCATTAAGAAAAAATTTGGGGTATTGAATGCAGAAGGTGGATGCTTATTAGATGTTGTGCTTTCCAGGCAAGAAATAGCTGATGTTGCCGGCACTTGTCTTGCAGAAGCTATCCGTGCAGTTTCTGTATTTAAAAAGGAAAATATAATAAAAATAAATAAACAAAAAATCACAATTTTGAATCTTGAAATGTTGGATCAATTCATTGTAGAAAAATGCATTGAAAGGAGAAAAACAGCATGACTTTTCAAACAAAATACTATCTTTATACAATATAAAATGCTTAAAGACAAATTCAATCGCATTCATGACTATCTGAGAATTTCTATCACAGATAAATGCAATCTGCGTTGCAGTTATTGCACACCGGAAGATTTACCAAAAGGTGTTTTCGCAAATGCTCCACGCATGAATGCGGATGAAATTGATCGCATTGCTTCTGTTTTTGTTAATTCAGGAGTAAAAAAAATTCGTCTTACCGGTGGTGAACCATTGGTAAGGAAAGATGCCAAAGAAATTATTCAACTCCTCGCAAAATATCCTATTGAGCTTGCCATTACCACCAATGGAGTTTATGTTCATGAGTTTATTGAAACATTCAAAGAAGCAGGATTAAAATCGGTGAATGTTAGTTTGGACACCTTAAAAAAAGACAAATATTTCTCCATCACCCGACGTGATGAATTTAATCGTGTTATGGACAACATTAATTTGTTGTTGTCGAAGGATTTTCATGTGAAGGTAAATATGGTAGCCATAAAAAACTTTAATGATGACGAAATCTTAAATTTCATTGAGTGGACAAAAGATGCTCCTGTGCATGTTCGTTTTATCGAGTTTATGCCCTTTACAGGAAATGAATGGAGCAAGGGTAAAATGTTTACTCACCAGCAAATTTTAGATGTAATTTCATCGAAATATCATTATATAAAGTTACTGAACGAAAAAAATGATACGGCAAAAAAATATTTTGTACCTAAGCACCTGGGGACATTTGCTGTAATCAGCACCATGAGTGAGCCATTTTGCAGTGGATGCAATAGAATGCGCCTTACTTCAGACGGAAAAATGTATAATTGCCTTTTTGCTAAACAGGAAACTGATTTGCTTTCAGCATTACACCAGGGAAAGGATATAGAACCGTTAATTCACGCATGTGTACAAGGAAAATATGAAATGCTTGGCGGGAATAATGAAAATGAAAACTGGGGAAAACAAAATACGGAAAACCGCGAACGAAGCATGATAGGACTAGGTGGCTAATTTTTTTTAGCTCCCGTTATTACTTAATTAACATATCGAAAATAATTATGATTTCAGTTTCAGAAGCAAAACAATTAGTAAACGAAAACACAAAAACTCTTGCTCCAATTAGTATTCCATTATACAACGCAACCGGTCTAATACTTGCAGAGGACGTTTATTCTACAATTGATGTTCCTTCGTTTGATCAATCGGCAATGGATGGATATGGTTTTAGATTTGATGACTTGAAAGGGAATCAGGCTTTTAAAATTGACGGCGAAATCCCTGCCGGTGTTTTTCCAACCAAAAAACTATTACCCAATACAGCCATTCGCATTTTTACCGGAGCGCCTGTACCTGAAGGTAGCGATACTGTTGTAATGCAGGAAAAAGTTACTGTTCGGGAAAATCAACTTTTTATTAATGATACTCAATTAAAAAAAGGTGCAAACATCCGGCTGAAAGGATCACAAACTACAAATGGAAGTCTTGCCCTGAAAGCAGGATGCAAAATTTCTGCTGGCGCAGCAGGATTTTTATCCGGATTAGGTTTTGATAAGGTACACGTGTTCCTTCCTCCCCGTGTCTGCATAATTACTACAGGAAAAGAATTAAACAAACCCGGGCAAGCATTGGAACCGGGCAAAATATACGAATGCAATTCATATAGTTTAAATGCTGCGTTAAAGGCATTAAACATTACACCAAAGAAGATTTTAAGTGTTGATGATAACGAACAGGAAATTACCAACATCATAAAAAATAATCTTCCGGATTGTGACGTAATGATTCTTTCCGGTGGCGTTTCCGTAGGCGATTACGATTTTGTGACTAAAGCATTTGATAACTGCGGGGTGCAACGTATATTTCATAAAGTGAAACAAAAGCCCGGTATGCCAATCTATTTCGGAAAATATAAAAACACGATGGTATTTGGTTTACCCGGGAATCCATCCGCTTTATTGACCTGTTATTACGAATACATTGCTCCTGCTTTAAAAAAAATGATGGGATTTAAAACTAAAAAGGAAGAAAGCATTTATCTTCCTTTATCATCCTCCTACAGTAAAAAAGAAGGATTGACCTATTTTCTTAAAGGACTGCTATCAGGGAACAAAGTTATTCCTTTACAGGCACAAGAGTCATACCTGATGAACTCCTTTGCGTTTGCCGATTGCATTATTCAGCTCGACGAAACTAAAACCGAGTTTCAAAAAGGTGCCTTAGTGGAAATTCATTTGTTAAATTGATATTGTTATGAATTTATTTCAAATAAAAGGAAATTTATGGTTGGAAGTTGCCGGATTGCAAATCGGAAAAGGCCGTGCCAGACTGTTAGAAAAAATTAAAGAGCTGGGCTCTATTTCAAAAGCAGCGCAATCATTAGAAATATCCTACCGCCAGGCATGGACCATGGTTAATGAAATGAATCGTGGAGCAAAAAAAAAGATTGTAATTAAAACTATAGGGGGCAGTGATGGCGGAGGAACTATTTTAACAACAGAAGGAGAAAATTTACTAAAACAATTTCGTCAGATGGAAATTGAATTTCAAAAATTCAAAACAACTTTTTCAAGCAAGTTGAATAAAAATAAAAAAAAATGACAGCATCGCTTATTCTATTTTATGTTTTACTCATCGCTGTCGCCTTCCTGTATTCATCAGTCGGGCATGGCGGTGCAAGCGGTTACCTGGCATTGATGGCTTTTTTTTCATTTGCCCCGGAAACAATGAGGCCAACAGCTTTGTTGTTAAATGTTTTTGTTTCACTCATTGCCTTTGTTCAATATTACCGGAACGGATATTTTAAATGGAGTTTATTCTGGCCATTCGCTTTAGCTTCATTTCCGGCAGCATTTATAGGAGGAATGATAACTGTTGATGCCGGGATATATAAAAAAATATTAGCTGTCCTTTTACTTTTTTCGGTGATAAAACTATTAGGAGTAAAAATCCAGACTAAGAAATTAGAAGTCAGACAAAACATACTTGTTGCTCTTATAATTGGCGCGGCTATTGGATTGTTTTCAGGTATGATAGGAATTGGTGGAGGAATTATTTTAGCCCCCATTATTTTGCTCCTTCATTGGGCAGACATGAAACAGACAGCAGCTGTTTCTTCATTATTCATTTTTGTGAACTCCGTTGCTGGTCTGGCTGGTCTTTTTACAAAAGGCTTTGAATATAAAAATGAGATGGGATTAATGATAATCATTGCATTGGCAGGAGGAATAGCCGGTTCGTATTTTGGTGCGAAAAAATTTGATAACCGATTTTTGAATAAATTACTGGCGGTTGTGTTGATAATTGCATCTATTAAGCTAATTATTACCTAAGTTATGATGCCATGTCGTTTAGTTCAGCTTATTTTCAAATGTATTTTTTCTGCCCAGAGTCTTCGACAAGCTCAGACTGACAGCGCGGCAGTCATATTGAGCTTGTCGAAATATGTGCGATGGCTTATTAACTAAACGAAATTGAGTTATGATTACTAAAATAAATACAATCAACGGATACATTCTTGCAGGTGGCAAGAGTTCACGCATGGGTATTGATAAAGGCTTGATTATTTTTGAAGGTAAAGCAATTGTACAACATGTAATAGAGCAGATTACACCCGCAGTTAAAAAGCTGGTAATTGTTTCCAATAATCCGGATTATGAAAAATTCGGGCTTGAAGTAATAAGTGATCTTGTCCCAAACATTGGTCCTGCAGGGGGAATTCATACTGCATTAAATCATACAGATGCCGAAAAGAATTTCATTGTAAGCTGCGACATGCCATTTGTAACAACCGGTTCGATTGAGTTTTTAATAAGTAAGTCGTCTCAGGCACAAATAACTTTGCCACTATATCAGCAAAAAACTGAACCAATGTTTGGGGTATATTCAAAAGAATGTTTAAGTAAATGGAACGACCTTATTCGTCATAATATATTCAAATTACAGGATTTGATGAGTCACTTTTCTTTTTTGAAAATAAATGTTGACGGCAATAATTTATTCAACAATTCAATTTTTTATAATGTCAATACCAAAGAGGATTTAGAAAAAGCAATTAAAAAATTACAAAATGGA
>JAVHPR010000276.1:0-2457 GCA_036170695.1 Bacteroidia bacterium | reverse complement strand
ACAAGGTCGGAATGACATACAATACGTCAAAGTAAATTTAACTTAACACTAGTGTATTATAAATAATTCATTTCTATAATAACGAATTTAAATAATCAGAACCATGAACGACGAAATATTAATATCAGGTGCCTACTATGAAAGTGGGAGAATAATTATTGCCTACCAATTAGGATATGGTTGTGAATCTATGTTGCTTTCTAATGAAGATTATGGTCATGGGTCTTCAAAACTAATTAGTGTAGAAGACATAGAATATATACAAGCTATTTTCAGTGGTAAAACACAAAACATTTTAGCGCAAAACCCCACTAAAGCTATTCAGGTGGCGCGCAATTTGATGAAGATTCATGCTGCCGGTGCTTGCAGCGAAAGTTTTTATATGGCAAAGACAAATGGTAGTTCGGAAATCGAAATTGAGGTACCGAGCAAAGATGCCAGGTATTTGGAAATGGCACAAAAATTTTTAAGTCAGAATTTACCGGGGCATCCTGATGATTATCCTGCAAAAACAATTGAAAATGTTTTGTCAGAATTTAAGAAGGCTGATATCTGGAAATGTGTTGAAATGTTAGCGAATAAGATTTTAAAAACGGAAGACCATTCCCTTACCCGTTTTTATATTGAAGATACCTTGATGCTGGCTGGTTTTGAAATAAAAAAACAGCCTCTAAAACAAGGCATTTCTTTGAAAGAAGAAGTGGGGGAGCCCATGGAGGATAGCATTAAACCAACTTTATCTGCAGCGAAACCACTTGACGACGCATTGAAAAGCTTTCTGAAATTGGTAAAAAAGGATTGGGCCGATGAAGAACTAAACGCTTCTATCGAATATCTAAAAAAATTGTTTAAAAAGTTTGGGGAGTGAAAAAGTAGTTTAGTGAAAATAGAATTTGTGTAAAGAAAATAATTACACAAGCAGATCTGTATTGTTTAGTAATTTCTTTATAAATTCTTTATACCAATATCCTGATATTTAATACCACATTTACAATTTGAGTTTACCTTTGTATTGGAATTAGTTTCAATACCATGGACACGCAAAATAAGTCTATTTTTTCTCAATATTTTAAAAGTACTCTGGCAGTTACTGCGGTGGCTTTAGTTGGATTCTTGTTTTCCGATATTATTGATTATCATGTAACTGCATTTATACTGCTGGTTACCGTTTCTATTTTAGCAATGTCTTTTGATATTTTCCCGGTTCTTCTGGCAGCCATTTTGAGTGCGCTTCTCTGGGACTTTTTATTCATCCCTCCGCGTTTTACTTTTTCGGTTGGTACAACAGAAGATAAACTATTACTATTGATGTATTTTGTAATTGCTATGGTTAATGGGGTTTTAACATTCAAAATCAGGCAAATAGAAAAACAAGCAAGTAAAAAAGAAACGAAAGAGAAGGCCATCCAACTTTATAATACACTTTTTAATTCATTATCTCACGAACTGCAAACGCCGATTTCTACTATCATTGGGGCGACTGACACATTGAAGGACAATGAAGCAAAGCTTTCGGAAAAAAATAAAAATGCGCTGATTGATGAAATTTCTATCGCCTCACTCCGACTTAATCAACAAGTTGGGAATTTATTGAATATTTCTCGTCTGGAATCAGGGTATTTGAGATTGAAAAAAGATTGGTGCGACATTAACGAATTAATTTATTCTGTTGTCAATAAATTGCAAGGCAAATCAGGGGAACATAAAATAAATATTTCTATTGCAGAAAATTTCCCTTTATTTAAGTTAGATTTCGGAATTATGGAGCAAGTAATTTACAATTTAGTGAATAATGCTATTCAATATACGCCCGATAAATCCACTATTTCTATAAGTGCAAAATATACTACAACAATTACGGGGCATTTTGATGAAAATGATATCACTGGTGACCTTCATCGGGATAACTCCTCCAATACCCTCGTTATTACAATTTCTGATAATGGAAAAGGATTTCCTGAAAATGAAATTGAAAAAGTATTTGATAAATTTTACCGCTTACAAAATTCTCATCCTGGTGGAACTGGTTTGGGTTTATCAATTGTAAAGGGTTTTGTGGAAGCACATTTTGGGAAAATTACATTGAAAAATATTCCATCTGGTGGAGCAGAATTCACGATTGAACTTTTTGCTAAAGCCTCTCATCCTAATCAACTGAAAAATGAGTAATAGAGCCGAAATATTAATTATAGATGATGAACCACAAATTCGCAGGCTGTTGGAAATTACTTTACAGGCTAATGATTATAAGGTAAGTGAAGCATCAACGGCCAAAGAAGGGCTGATTTCTGCTGCCAGTCATCCCCCTGATTTAATTTTGCTTGACATTGGTTTACCTGATGAAAGCGGACATTCGGTTTTAAAAAAAATCAGAGACTGGTATCTTAATCCAATTATTATTCTCTAAAGTTTCGGTGCAAATTAATAATCCACTATAACGCTGTCCCTATCTGCCTG
>JAVHPR010000275.1:7765-12492 GCA_036170695.1 Bacteroidia bacterium | reverse complement strand
AGGAGCTAAGATACTATTTTTTTACATGTCTAAAGCAGATAAGCAATTAAATTAATTACAAACCTCGTTATTGGAATAGGTTTGTAAGAGAATAATTAAAGGATAATTTTTCTGAAAAAGAGATAAAAACCTCCCCGATTTTTCATCGGGAAGGTTTAAAATTTTTATTGTTGATTATTTACAGAATCTATTGCATCATGCATTTGGCTGGAAAGAGAATCCAAACTTTCCTCCATACCAGTTTTAAGTGTGTTCATAAATTGATCTCCCAAACCGACTTTTTCAAACTCTGCTTTTGCTTTATTCACACCTATAAGAGTACGAACAGCTAAACTGGAAGCAACCAATCCAATTACCAAACCTGCAATTGCAAGTCCTTTTTTGCCACCACCTTTTGTTGCTTTCATTAAACCTAAAACACTTAATACTAACCCCAGCAAACTCACAACCAGCCAAAAACCGGCAAGCCCCATTCCTCCACCAAGTGCAGCTGAGAAAACAGCGGCAGCGGAGATTGGCATCCATAAAACTAATGCTACTAAAGAAATTACGAATCCGGCAACCCCTAAACCTTTTCCAGCTTTGGTTGGACCATTCGAATTTTGTGATGTGTTTGTTTCTTCCATGTTTCTAATTTTTAGATTTTTTGTTAATTTTTGTTAATTTTATAAGGAACAAATAAACAAAAATATCCTGAGTATAAATAATTATTTTATACATTTTATTAACATTATATACAATATCGAATATTTTTAATCCAAAATATACTATTTCATATATTTCAAATTGAAGGCGTATAATAGAATGAAACTAGCTGTTAATAATATTCCTTCCCAACTGATTTGTATTCCTAACATTAACGTAGGGACAAACAAAGCTCCCAAATTCGATAATGCATATAAATGAAATCCCGTTTTTTTTAGTTTCCACATTAAAATTGCACCGAAAACGGAACACAATGCTAATGCTGCAGTAAGCAAATGGAAACCCCACCCGGCTTGTAATACAGTAATCATTTGATTTAATGCCGTTTCGTCATTATTTGGACTGCTTTTCAAAAATTCGATCACCACATCAGAAAACATTGGGGTAACCATTGCAGACAAACAAGCAAACCCCGAGTAAATAAAACTTAATACACACAATACTGTTAATAAAACAGGACGTTTAGGAGTCCCTTCCTCATTCATAATTTTCTCTGTTTCCATTTTGTTGATGATTTAACCCGTGTCGAAAATTTATTAATTCAGATAATGAAATAAAACACAAGTATATGTTTATTGATTTAATTTTTCGGTCTTGCAGGCATTAAAATTTATTTTTACTCCATTTTTTAAAATTGCCTATTTGATTCGCGTTTGCAGATTGTTGCTTTTTAATAACAGCAGTTTTGTAAAAACAATCAGGCTGAGGAATCAACTCTTTTCTTTTAACTATTCCATTAGTTGCGGTAGTTAATAATATACTTGTACTGCCAAAATAATTACACCACTCAGGGAAGTTGCTACCTGAACCATCAATTTTTATTTGTATATTGTTTACTGCAACTATTTCATCGTGTATTGCGAGTCCTGCAATGTCTGCAACCGAATTTGGATAAACAGCTGTTATTTTACTAACGCCGTTAACCTCCCCTACTTTAATTCCTAAACTGTGTTCATGAAATTTAGTGGATGGGAATAGTAATAATTCACAACCTATATATTCCAAAGCATCTCCCAAAATCAGTTCATAATCAGAAGCCGTGTTAATATATTTATTGTAAATTATATCGTAGGAGGAGTTAGCAAAATGCTCCACAACCCCTTTATAATCAACATCGGAATATCCTTTATCTTTTAATGCAAACTCAGTATATAAAAACCGCATTACATCATCCAAAGAATGTTTATTGTCAGAATTTTTACGAATGAAAATATCGGTAACAAATGCCATTAAACAACCTTCATCATAGATTGAAGTTTTACGATTAGGGATTCCGGGAGTATAACCATCCAGCCATGCATCAAAGGATGCATCTGCAACAGAAAGATTAAATCGCCCAAAGTTATCCATATGCTTTTGAAAACGTTCTGTTAAGGTTTCAAAGTATTGGTGTTCGTTAAACACACCCGATCGAAACAAAAGATAATCGCCATAATAGGATGTTACACCCTCACAAACATATCCCAATTTCGAATAATTTTCTTTAGTATAATCATAGGGTTGCATTTCAACCGGACGGATAGTTTTAATGTTCCAGGCATGAAATAATTCATGGCAACTTACTCCTAATAAATCTTCGTACAAATCACCTTTCATTAAATTGTAACCAGGTCCAAGTGCAATAACTGTAGATGTTGTATGCTCTACACCATGATAAATTTTGTAAGGAAGTATCTGAAATAAAAAATGATAGACTTTACAAGGAAAGTCATTCATGAAAAGCAATTGCTCATTAATAAATTTCATAAAATCACTCGTAAGCTTTGCCCAATCGACCTTACATTCTCCCTGAAACCAAATATTAAATTCTACCCCAAAGCAAACAAATATATTATGCTGAAGCGAATTACTTGCAATGAGTGGGGAATCTGCAAGTTCATGAAAGTCGTGAAAAGTAAAAATCTTTTCTTCTTTCCTTAAAACTCCTCTCTCTATAGAAGGGATATATTCCGGTGATGAAGACTGTTTCCCTCCGCAAGCAAGCTGATAATCGACAGGTAATAGTAAAATTAATTGACAAGGTTCGTCAATCCTGTCTGGAATATATACACAACAATTAACAGGATTCATGTATAATTGAGTAGCATCTAAAAATGTAGAACCAGCATTTATTTCAGCTGCATAATAATTGTATTTTATGTGGATTGATGAAATCCCTTTGGTTTGCACCAGCCAGCAATCTTTTGTTATTTTTTTATATTTCAGAGCATTTCCCTTTGCATCAAAAGCTGCCAATTTCTGAATGTTTTTTGCAAAATTTCCCAGTTCATACCTACCGGGGCGCCAGGCAGGCAATTGAATAAGTATTTCATCCTGATTTATTTTATCAGCAATAAATTCAATGTCGATAAAATGCTGGTGGGGAGTAGTATAGGAAATTATATATTTCATAATATTCAAGAATAAGTAATTTGTGCGAATTTACGAATTCATTGTGATTGTAAACTGATAGTAAACATGGATTTTCAAAATTGTAGCGCTTAAATATTCGATATTTTGCAAAATATTTTGTTACTTTCGCAATTCTTCAAAAAAGAATTTTTTCTGGAGAAGTTTTAGTTTAATACATTCTGATCTCCTGCAATAAAATAATATTAATATTAACAAAAACATGAATTACGATTTAATAGTAATAGGAAGTGGTCCCGGCGGATATGTGGCTGCAATCAGAGCGGCACAACTGGGTTTAAAAACAGCTATTGTGGAACGTGAAAATCTGGGTGGTATTTGTCTGAACTGGGGATGTATACCTACCAAAGCTTTACTAAAAAGTGCTCAGGTATTTGAATATTTGAATCATGCCGCTGAATATGGTATTAAAGTTAACGGAGGCGAAATTGATTTTGGATCTGTTGTAAAACGCAGCAGGGATGTGGCGGAAGGAATGAGCAAAGGCATTTCATTTTTAATGAAGAAAAATAAAATTGATGTTATTATCGGAACTGGAAAAGTAAAACCAGGAAATAAAGTAGAAGTTACAACTGATGGCATTGCAACTATTTACGAAGCAAAAAACATTATATTAGCCGTGGGCGCGCGTTCTCGCTCATTACCAAACTTACCACAAGACGGTAAAAAAATAATCGGTTATCGCGAAGCAATGACATTGCCTGATTTGCCAAAGTCAATAGTGGTGGTTGGTTCGGGTGCCATTGGAAGTGAGTTCGCATACTTTTATAATGCCATGGGAACAAAAGTAACTTTAGTTGAATTTCTTCCATGTATTGTTCCTTTTGAAGATGCTGAAGTTTCCAAACAGTTAGAACGTTCTTTTAAAAAAGCGGGGATGAAGGTGATGACCGATTCAAGTGTTGAGCGTATTGATACAAGCGGAGATAATTGCAAAGTAACAATTAAAACAAAAAAAGGAGAAGAAATAGTTGAATGTGATATTGTCCTTTCCGCAGTGGGAATTCAGGCAAATCTGGAGAATATTGGACTGGAAGAGGTTGGCATACTCACTGATAAGGGAAAAATCCTGACAAATTCATTTTACCAAACTAATATTTCTGGTTATTTTGCTATCGGCGATTGTGTTGCCGGACAGGCATTGGCACACGTTGCATCAGCTGAAGGTATTATCTGTGTCGAAAAAATTGCTGGTCATTCTCCTGAAGTACTGAATTATAATAACATTCCGGGTTGCACCTATTGCCAGCCCGAAGTGGCATCTGTCGGATACACCGAAGCGAAAGCATTAGAAGCAGGTTATGAAATAAAAATCGGTAAATTCCCCTTTTCTGCAAGTGGAAAAGCAAGTGCCGCAGGTGCGAAAGAAGGTTTTGTGAAATTAATTTTTGACGCAAAATATGGCGAATTATTAGGTGCGCACATGATTGGTGCTAATGTTACAGAAATGATTGCAGAGATTGTTGTTGCACGCAAATTAGAGATTACCGGTCATGAACTTATTAAAACTGTCCATCCTCATCCAACCATGAGCGAAGCCATTATGGAAGCTGCTGCTGCAGCTTATGGCGAAGTAATACATATGTAAAATTACGGATACATATAAATATTAC
>JAVHPR010000275.1:0-7755 GCA_036170695.1 Bacteroidia bacterium | reverse complement strand
TCCCTAACTATTTTTATTCCAACCATACGGCAATGTTATTATGAAATTGGGGAAATTTGTCATGCCCCCTCTGATTTCCCGTAAATCCTGAAAGCGTAAGAAAAAAATAAAAACTTAACAATATCTTAACATCAGGAGTTGATTTCAATTTTACTTTTACCACAGTTAAAATGAATAATTCAAGATTGAAATTTTAATTCAATCAATAGTAAACAATTAAAAACATTATAAAAATGGGCTTTAACATCTTTCAATTTTTCCAACCAAAAGATAAAATATTTTTTGTTCTTTTTGAAAAAGCAACCGCTAACTTAGTAACTATTTCAAAAACATTAGTAGAAATGGTTACCACTGATTCATTGGTGAGAAGAAAAGAATTGATTCGCGAAATTGAACGCCTGGAGCATGTTGGAGATAATATTACTCACGAAACCTTTCACGAATTAAGTGCTAATTTTATTACTCCATATGACAGGGAAGATATTCATGCCTTAATTTCTGCGATTGATGATATTGCTGATTATGTGCATGGTTCATCAAAACGCATGGAACTATACAAAGTGGAAACGATGACCCCTACAATCATTAAACTGGCTGAATTAATTGAAAAGGGTGCCGATGAATTGCACAACGCGGTGTGTGAATTAAAAAACATGAAAAATATTACTAAGATTAAGGAAGCTTGTGTACGTATTAACAGCATAGAAAATCATGCAGATGATATTTTCGATATGGCAATTGCAAAATTATTTGAGGAAGAAACAAATGCAATTGAGATTATTAAGATGAAAGAGGTTCTTCTGGCTTTGGAAACAGCAACGGATATGTGTGAAGATGCTGCAAATGTTATTGAATCTATTTTGGTTAAAAACGCTTAAATAAATTAAACCGGGGAATTCTAGGTATTGAGATTATTAAATTATATAAATCCCGGAATCTCTAGATCACTACATCACTAAATTAATATTTCAACAATGGTTTTTCTAATAGTTATCATTATACTCGCACTCGTTTTTGACCTGATCAATGGTTTCCATGATGCTGCAAATTCTATAACAAACATCGTATCTACAAAAGTACTGAGTCCGTTTCAAGCGGTGATTTGGGCTGCTTTTTTTAATGTGGTTGCATTTTGGATATTTGATTTGAACATTGCAAATACAATAGCCAAAATAGTTAATAATGATGCAATAAATTTTAACGTTATATGCGCTGCTTTACTTTCAGCAATTTTCTGGAATCTTCTTACCTGGTGGTCCGGAATCCCATCCAGTTCATCCCATACATTGATTGGAGGTCTTGCAGGAGCTGCAATAGCCCATGCAGGATGGGGTGTGGTAAATCAGGAGAAAATATTTAAAACATTTGCTTTTATTTTTCTTGCCCCCGTTCTTGGTATGGTAATAGCCGCTACGATAAATGTAATTATTGTGAATATCAGCAAAAAAGCACATCCGGCAAAAGCCACGCGTTGGTTTAAGCGATTACAATTAGTATCTGCGGGCTTGTTTAGTATCGGGCATGGCGGTAATGATGCACAAAAAGTAATGGGCGTAATTGCAGCCGCTTTAATGATTTTTATGGCACAACTTAAAGCAAAAGGACTTGAAATTCCGGCATGGGCAAACATTGTTCAGACGGTGGATCCGATAACTCACAAGGTTATGATTGATGGCAATCATTTTCCTATATGGATTCCGATAGCCTGTTATACTGCCATTGGGTGCGGAACAATGATGGGTGGATGGAAAATTGTAAAAACAATGGGTACCAAAATAACTAAAATTAACCCTATTGAAGGTGTAAGTGCTGATACAGCTGGAGCTATAACACTTTTCCTCACTGAAAAGCTTGGAATCCCGGTTAGTACTACCCACACAATTACTGGTTCTATTATCGGTGTCGGAGTTGCAAAGCGTGTTTCTGCAGTAAAATGGGGAATTACCTATAGTTTACTTTGGGCGTGGATTTTAACTATCCCTATTAGTGCATTAATAGGTGCTTCGATATTTTGGCTGTTAAATTATATGGGCGTGCAATCATAAATTTCAATTTTTATTTACCTAAAATAATTGATTAGACAAATCCATATTTTTTCCCTAAGCCTACCTTCCAGCCTCTAAAAACACCTGATTCGCATTAACGTCTTCTATCACAAATTTAAAAAAAAAGAAAAAACTTCTTCCTTTTTAATTTGCTGAACTTTCATTTAAATCCGCTTTAACAGCAAGTTTACCCTATGCAGGTAGTTCAGTCAAAACCATGAATGCCGCTAATCGAAGCGTCATTGTGAGAGCCTTTTGCTCGAAGCAATCTCATTTATCAGGTGTGAGATTGCGTCGGTCATAAAAAATGACCTCGCAATGACGTAGTTTTATTAATATGATTAAGGTAATCAAAATTTACCTGAACAGCCCTGTTGCACTAAGAACTATTTAAGTTTTTGATCAATGTTTTTTGTATTTTTGTTTTTTAACATCATAAATTATTGAAAAATTTATAAATTTATTTGAGGATATTCCATTGCTGCGGCAGCGTTAGGGATTGCAACGTAAATCCTTTTCTATTTCAGAAAAGATTGAAGTGTAAAGCCCGACCCTTTCCTTTTCAAGAAAGGGAAACGCCCCAATGAATTTAATCTAATAAACTTAAAAATTTTTCTGTTCACTACTTTAAAGAAATTAATATGAAAATAATAAAACGCTTGTTGTTCCTGTCTTTAATTTTAACCACAGGCAGTGCCTTCGCACAATTAGTAACAGAATATTGGGATGCTCCTCAAACCAAAAAGAAAAGTGAGCAACAAATTAAAGACGGAATGCAACATGGTAAATTCACTGCGTGGTTTGAAAATGGGGATATTGCAAAAGAAGGAAACTTTATTGATGGAAAAGAAAGTGGAAAATTCCTAACCTATTACGGCGCAAAAAAAATTAAGTCGGAAGAAAATTATACTAAAGGGAAAAAAAATGGAGCCTGGAAATATTGGTACAGCAATGGACTCAAAGCCCAGGAAACTTTTTTTAAAGAAGATAAACCAGACTCTGTTTGGACCGGATGGTACGATTCGGGGAAATTAAAAAGCACCGAAAATTATGTGATGGGCAAAAAAGAGGGGACATGGATTTATTATTTCGAAAATGGACAAAAAGAAAGTGAAGGGATGTTCAAAAATAATCTGGCAGAAGGTAATTATACTGGTTGGTTTAGCGATGGGAATAAACAAAAAGAAGGTGTTTATGCGAAAGGCAAAGAAATTGGTTTATGGAAAGAATGGTTTAATACCGGCAAACCTAATCAGGAAATAATGTATCAAGGTGATGAAATATTATTGGTGAATTTATGGAACAAAAAAAATGAACAAATAATAAAAGATGGAAATGGAAAGCTCAGCATTGTTTATGACAACGGGAAAAAGAAAGCCGAAGGAACCTATAAAGATGGACGAATGGATGGAGAATGGATATTTTATACTCCAACAGGTGAAAAAGATTTTAATGTAACTTATGCACACGGCAAAAAAAACGGGATGTGTACTAATTGGTCAAAAAATGGAACAATTAAAAGTAAGGGACCTTATGTGAATGATAAAAAAACCGGCTATTGGAAATGGTACAACGAAAACGGGAAAATTGAAATGGAAGGACTGCTGACCAATAATATACGTAATGAAAAATGGACAAGCTGGTTTGCAAGCGGCATAAAGGAATCGGTAGGATATTATAAAGATGATTTACAAGACAGCCTCTGGACATATTGGTATCGCGATGGTTCAAAGTGGAAAGAAGGTAATTTTAAATTAAGTAAAAAAGAAGGAATCTGGACAGTATGGTTTGAAAACGGACAAAAACTTCAGGAAGGGAAATATGTAGCTGGGAAAGAAGAAGGTAATTGGAAATCGTGGTACGAGGATGGCCTTACAAAAGATGAAGGAAATTTCAAAACCGGTAAAATGGATGGTAGCTGGAAAGGCTGGTTTACCAATAACAAAGTTAACTACGAAGGTTTTTATAAAAACGATTTAAAAAATGCTGCCTGGAAATATTATTACAATTCGGGTAAAATAAAAGAAGAAGGCAGCTATAAAGAGGGCAAAAAAAATGGACATTGGATATTCTGGACTCCTCAAGGAATGAAAGATAGTGAAGGAAATTATAAAGACGAAAGACCTGATGGATCCTGGACAAATTATTATCCTACAGGAGTAAAATCAATGGAGCAAACTTTCACTGAAGGAAAATTAAGTGGCGATTGCAGTTCGTGGTATGAAAATGCTAAATTAAAAAGTACCACCTCTTATAAATTAGTAAGGGATAGCAAAGGGAATCGGGTGGAAAGCAAGCCGCATGGAAAATGGACTTATTACGATACTAATGGTAATGTAATAATGGAAGCCACTTATAAAAATGGTCTTAAAATCAATTAAGCTTTTTTTATTGGAATTCAGGTTTCTGACTAGTATGGATAAAATTATTTTTTGTCGGGATAAATCCAGATAGAAATTTTTCCGGGGGCATTATCGGTAGTGAAATCAGCACTTTCATCACTCAGGTTAATTTTAACATCGTCATATTTTTCAGATTTCACCGACCAGACAGTGAATCCCATTTCAGTTTGACTGCTTCCGTAATGTTGATCAAAATAAGTTTTGAACTTATTAAAAACATCTTCCGCCTCGTCTTGATTATTGATAAAAACATCTGAATGCACTTCGCTTAATCCTCTTTCATCAAAATTGTAAGCAATGTTAAATGAACCTGCTGTGTTTAGCTTGTATTCATAATATAAATAATCATTCGCCATTTCAACAGGCTGTCCTGTTTCTTTTGCGCGAATAGTGCCCAGACTGTCACCCAAACTAAAGCCTCTGAAAGCACCCATATCGCTAAGCATTACGCTTTCAAATACAGGGCCATACTCTGCAAGCTCTGATTTTGGCTGCTTGCACGAGAAAACAACTAAAACAACGAATAAAAGTACAAGAACTAATTTTTGCCGATGTCTTAGGAAAGAATTCATGGAGAATAATTTTGTTATACAAAGATACTAAAGAAAGTTGAGCAAAATTTCAGGTATAAATTATATCCGAGTGTTCAATCAATGGTTCTCCCTTAAACCTTAACAGGAGCTGAGCTACCGTTATTACATCTTTTTGACAATAGGTAGCGATACGCTCAAGATCTTTGTTTTCCCAATAAACACGAGCAACATCGCTTCCATCAATATCGTCTTTAGGTGTAGGTATATTAAAAATGTTTGCAAGCAAATTTAATGAAGTATAGTTTTTGTAATCGCCGAATTTCCAAAGTTCCATCGTATCCAGATGATTAACTTCCCATGGCTTTTTCCCTGCAATATTTAATGTTTTAGGTATTTTAAGTCCATTAATAAGCATTCGCCTGCATAAAAACGGGAAGTCGAATTCCTTACCGTTATGCGCACAGAGTAGATACTCTTTTCTGCTAAAATGTTCATTGAGTAAAGTAGAAAATTCTTGCAACAGCTGTTTTTCATCGTTACCGAAAAACGATTTTATACGAAATGATTTTTCATTAAAAAAGCCCACCGAAATACAAACGACTTTTGCGAATTCGGCATAAACACCTGCTTTTTGATATTGTGTCTCCTGAGTTTCTGTTTGTTGATAGCGGAATTTTGTATCCCAGAGTTTACGCACATTTTCATCCAAATCGGTATATTTATATACCAACGGAACAGTTTCAACATCAAGAAATAAAACCTTTGAGATATTTATATTTTCAAGCATGATTTTATTTTTGGTTTATCAGGATAGGTGAGCTATTTTATTATCACTCCTTTTTTATTGATCAGAGGAATAAGAATAAAATTTTCATCCCTAATTGTTTCAGGCAAAAAAACATATTTTTTATCATACATTACACTACCAATAAAAAAACTCACCCAATATTCGTTATTCAATCCAAATAAATTTTCAACAATGGGTTCTATTTTTTTAAAATCATTGGCATTGACCACATCTAAAAAATGACGCAAAGTTGATGTTTTTACCTCTTCATTATTATAAATTCCGTACCCTTTCGAGGTAACCAAAACACCTTCTATATTTTTTTGCTTGAAATTTAACAGATAGACATTCCATTGCCATTCGTTTTCTTCATTTTGTTCCTTCACAATAGCAACTGCCACATTTTCAACAGGCGGAGGGATAATATCTTTCTTCATTAGTAATTATTCATTAGTAATCAGCACTTCGCCATATCAGCACATCACCACATTATATTACTTCCCGTACATTTCCAACGCAGCATCGATGTAATAAAACACATCAGTAGAGTGATCCTGAAGGGGTACTTTCTTCTCCTTTTTATTACCCAAACGTACCACTATCATTTTTTGATCAGGGATACAAAGGATATATTGTCCTAAAAGACCACGGGCATAGAAAATATCATGCCCCTTATAATTCGGAATTAACCACCAGCAATAGCCATATTTAACATTCTTTTTGCCATAATCATCAATTAAATCAGCTGGTTTTACTGAGTTTAATACATAATCAGTAGAAATGACCTGCTTACCATTCACTTTTCCACTATCTAAAAACAACTTTCCTATCCTGGCAAAATCACGTGCGTTGGAGTTGAAACAGCAATATGTTTTTTCCATTCCTCCCTCATGATCAAGGCTCCAGAAGGCACTGCTTTTAGCACCAATAGGTTTCCAAAGTTTTTCTGAAGCATAATCGCTTACCGCTTTTCCAGTTGCTTTTTCAAGAATAAATCCAAGTAATTCGGTATTGCCGCTTAAGTATGCAAATATTTTTCCCGGCTCTGAAGTTGGTTTATATTTAAGGGTTAATTTTTTTATATCACTACCATAATATGCAGCACCCGGGTATGCCAATGGATTTACATAATCTTCGTCAAAATTAATTCCAGACGACATCGTCAATAAATGTTTGACAGTAACTTTTGCCTTTTCGCCTTCTTTAAACTCGGGTAAAAAATCGCCTACAGGCTGATCTACATTTTTAATAAACCCATCATCAATAGCACAACCAATAAGGATACTGGTAATTGTTTTTGCCATTGAAAACGAATTGGTATGAGAGTCTTCGCCATATCCATCCCAATATTGCTCATGTAAAATGGAATCATTTTTAATAACCACAAAAGCAATCGTTTGCATTTCACCAAACTCCTTTAAATGAGCATCTGAAACTGTTTTTTTATTGTAAGAACCTGACAAATCCCATTTTTGAGCTATTCCGGCTTTTACCTCACGATTATCAAAAATGGTGTATTCCGAAACATTGGGCCCCGAACGCCCTTTTAAATATGTGTTTGCAATACCCTTATACAAGTAGGTTTTGCCTGAAACAATAATAATAAGGTTTAAAACAATAAAAATGATTAAAAACCATTTGCCAATTTTTCCCAGAATCTTCATAACGTATATTAGAATTAATTAAAAAACATTTTCCAAAATTACTCCGTTTTAACTATTAA
Source organism: Bacteroidia bacterium (assembly GCA_036170695.1). GTDB lineage: Bacteria > Bacteroidota > Bacteroidia > 2-12-FULL-35-15 > 2-12-FULL-35-15 > 2-12-FULL-35-15. Next base: position 265 of record JAVHPR010000275.1, on the reverse strand, counting down.
ACGGTAAAAAAAGCTAAAAAAATGAAAAAAAACAAGGATGTATTTTACCAATTATGATTTGTAAAAAGAAAAAATCAAGTGGTAGAGAAAGTACTTTTAAAAGAATTCTGTCATTCAAGAAAAAAAACAATTTTTATAATTTGTTGACAAAGTTAAAAATAGTAGTACATTTGCAACCGCTTTAAAATTTCAATCTAAAAGCGAAATAGTATTCGGGGCGTAGCGTAGTTGGTTATCGCGCCTGGTTTGGGACCAGGAGGTCGCA
>JAVHPR010000274.1:0-12494 GCA_036170695.1 Bacteroidia bacterium | reverse complement strand
CAGGAATTACAAAACAATAAAAGACAGCATGTCTAAAGCAGATAAGCAATATAAAGAATTTAATGTGGTTAAAATACTTCCTGAAACAGGTACCATTGATGATGGCAGGATATTCGCACACTTACATACTGTTCAAAAATTGTTGGGCATCGAAAACCAAATCAGCGCTATCGAAATAATGGGATGCTGCAACGCAATCTCTGAAGGCTTACTCAGTAAAATGCCGAACATACTACCCGATACAAGAATAACCACCATCGGACAAATAGTTTCCACACAATTAGAAACCAATAAAATGATGAATAAAATATCACTCATTTTTTTAATAATTATTTTATTAGTTGGTGGAATATCCATTGGAAATTACATGGCAGCAAATGTAAACGAACGGAAAAAAGAAATTGGTACCTATCGGATGATTGGATTTTCACGCTCAGGAATATATTCATTGCTTTTGTTGAAGGCAATAATATTAGGTTTTTTGGGAGGATTGGTTGGCTACATTATAGGAACATTAGGCGGGGTTATTTTGGGGCCGGCGTTAGCCGGAATTAATGTGCAGCCCATTTTAATTTTGCTACCATTGTCTGTATTATTAGCACTGCTAATTTCTGTTTTAGGCTCGCTATTGCCGGCATATCTGGCATCAAGGATTGAGCCATATTCAATAATGCAAGAAGAATAAAAATGATACTTCAGGTACAAGATCTTACAAAACAATATTCCCATCGCAAGGGCACTGTAATTAACGCCTTATCGGATGTTTCTATAACTATTGAAAAGGGTGAGTTTGTTACCATAACAGGACCTTCGGGTTCTGGAAAATCAACACTGCTATTTATGCTTGGTGGATTGTTACGACCATCCTCCGGAAGTATATTTTTCAAGGAACAAGCGCTACATACATCCGGAGACAATGCGCTTTCCGAATTCCGAAAAAACAATATCGGATATGTAATGCAAAATTTTTCACTCGTTCCTTATCTTACGGCTGAAGAAAACGTGATGGTTGCCATTTCTCTTTTGGAAAAAGATAAGAACAAACAAAAAAAAAATGCCGGTGAATTATTAACGAGGATGGGGCTTTCCGACAGAATGCAACATTACCCAAAAGAATTGTCATCGGGACAACAACAACGAGTGGCAATTGCAAGGGCTTTAGCAAATAACCCTTCCATTATTCTTGCTGATGAACCCACGGGAAATCTGGATCCTACACTGGCATCCGAAATTCTTATCCTCCTGAAAGAGCAGAATACAAAAAATGGAATTACCATCATAATGGTGACTCACAGCCCTGAAGCCGCTCAATATGGCACCAAGAAAATACATCTTAAAGATGGTCGAATTACAAAAAACAATTGATACAAAAAACTTTAATTAAAATCATTATGGACTCAACAAAAATAAAAGAAACTGTAAAAGAAAAATACAGCGAAATTGCTAATCAAAGCAAAGAACAAAATGAATCTTCCTGCTGTGGCGCGGGGAGCTGCTCTACCGTTGATTACAATGTATTCAGCGAAAATTACAATCAACTGGAAGGATATGTTCCTGATGCAGATCTGGGTCTGGGTTGTGGTTTGCCAACGCAGTTTGCAAAAATAAAAAAAGGGGATACAATAATTGACCTGGGCTCCGGCGCAGGAAATGATTGCTTTGTGGCAAGAGCAGTTACAGGAGAAAACGGTAAAGTTATCGGTATTGATATGACCGAAGCAATGATTAACAAAGCACGGGATAATGCAGAAAAGTTAGGATTTAATAATGTGGAATTCCGCTTTGGTGATATTGAAAAAATTCCGGTAGCTGCAAACCGTGCCGATGTGGTGGTCAGCAATTGTGTGCTGAATCTTGTTCCTGACAAACGAAAAGCATTCCAGGAAATTTTCAGGATACTTAAACCCAACGGACATTTCAGTATATCAGATATTGTACTTGTTGGTAAACTACCGGATAGTATACAGCATGCAAGTGAAATGTATGTTGGATGTGTAAGTGGTGCACTTCAGAAATCAGAATATATCAATATTATCAATGAAACAGGATTTGTGAACTGTACTATTCAGAAGGAAAAGCTTATCACTATGCCGGAAGATATACTTGCCGATTATCTTAATCCGCAGCAGATAGAAGATTATAAAAATAGTGGAACCGGTATTTACAGCATTACTGTTTATGCCGAAAAACCCAACAGTGTTACATGCGATCCAAAGACAGGATGCTGTGGCTCGTAATACATCTTTTTAATCTTGTGAATTACTCGGGTGCTGCATCGGGGGGGGGCGTATGCAATTAGTTTTTGTTGTTTCTTTGCCACAGATTTCGCAAATTAACACAAACACTAGTGTTGTGTTAATTGTAAATTGACGGATACAGTTTTTTAAGTTTAACTCTAGCTTCTTTATTTGTAAACTGCCAATTTATTTTACTGTTTTTATTATTTCTGTGATTTTGCCATGCATCAACTTCCTCTTTTATTTTTTTCATAGATGATATATGCCTGTTCAAGCACTGTCCATTCAAAACGTGTAACTCTATCTCAGGCATATTTAGCCAGCTTCCATGCTTGGGGTGAATTATAAATGAGAATGAAGTACAAGAATTATGAAATTTCATAACATATACAATTTAATTGGGACGATGTTTTTCATATTCTCTCATTTTCATTAAATCAGAAATTACTATTTCACATTCTTTTACATGAGAAGAATAAGGTTCATTTGATTTATCAATAAGGTTTAAAACATCCACTTTTAATGACGTTGTTTGGGTATATGCGTATTGGTCAAACATAGCCATGGTTTTGCATCCCCAAATGGTCAGCAACAAGCAAAATGCTAATAATTTCAATTTATGATTTTTAATCTTCATCATTTTAATATATCCTATTTTGACTTCCTTAACGATTCAATTATAGCCCTGAAACTATCTAATCCTGCTTCTAAATTCTCAACAATATCCAATGCCAGTACATCAGGATCAGGTAAGTTATCTAAATCGCCTAATGATTTATCTTTTAGCCAGGTTATATCCAATGATGTTTTATCTCTTGCAATGATTTCATCATAAGAGAATTTACGCCAGCGTCCTTCCGGCGAGGTGTTTCGACTCCGCTCAACGACCTCGCTCCACGTTTCTTTGCGTTTGTTCCTGTTTTTAGGATTGTAAAGTGTGATGAAATCCTTTAAATCATCCAGTTTTAATGGATTCTTTTTTAATGTATGATGAACATTGGTTCTGTAATCATATACCCATACTTCTTTTGTCCAGGGATTTTTACTGGAAGGTTTGCCATCAAAAAACAAGACATTTGCTTTTACACCGTTGGCATAAAAAATCCCTGTTGGCAAACGAAGAATCGTATGCAAATCAGTAGTTTCTAAAAGCTTTTTACGGACAGTTTCACCAACTCCGCCTTCAAACAAAACATTATCCGGTAAAACAACTGCTGCCAAACCTGTTGTTTTAAGCATGGTGCGGATATGCTGTAAAAAATTTAATTGTTTGTTACTTGTTGTTACCCAGAAATCCTGCCGGTTATACGTTAAATCTTCTTTCTCCTGCTCTCCTTCTTCGTTGGTGAAGGTCATGCTGCTCTTTTTTCCGAAAGGCGGATTAGCTAAAACATAATCGTAGCGGGTGCCGGAATCAGTGATTAATGAATCGTTGGGCGAAATGAAGTTGTCTGAATCAATGTTACCAATGTTGTGAAGAAACAAATTCATTAATGCTAAACGTCTTGTGCCTGCAACAATTTCATTACCATAAAATGTTTTGAATTTTAAAAACTGCTTTTGTTCTTTATCAAGTGAATAATTATTTTCATTCGCAATAAAGTCATAAGCTGTCAAAAAGAAGCCTCCTGTACCACATGCAGGATCGGCAATTGTTTTCATTGGCTCAGGGCGCAGACACTCCACCATTGCTTTTATTAAAGCACGGGGCGTGAAATACTGACCGGCTCCGCTTTTGGTATCTTCTGCATTTTTTTCTAAAAGGCCTTCATAAATATCTCCCTTATCTTTTACACCCATCAAAATCCAGTTCTCGGCATTGATGAGTGCAATAAGTTTATACAACTTTGCTGGGTCTTGTATTTTATTCTGGCTCTTAATAAATATTTGACCTAGGATGCCTTTTTCTTTTGCCAGTTCACGCAGCAGAATATTGTAATGTAACTCTAACTCCGAACCGCTTTTATTGGTTAATGTTTCCCAGCCATATTGTTTAGGAATAGGCATTTTACGATTATGCGGCGGCTTGCTATATTCATCTGCCATTTTTAAAAACAGCAAATAGGTAAGCTGCTCAAGATAATCGCCATAGCCAACACCATCATCTCTTAATGTTTGACAAAATGCCCATACTTTACTTACTATGCTTGATGTGTTTGCTGGATTTTCTTTGCTCATTTTTTTATTTCATTTTATTAGTAATAAAATATCTGCCAGTTTTTGCCGAACCTTTAAATTCAATTAAATCAATTGCTTTAAGAATCTGCAAATAACGCTTTACGGATGCATTTGATTTACCCGTATTTTTCATTATTTCATTTATTGATACTCCTTTATTATTAGCCAAAACAATTTTTACAGTATCAATTAGAGTATCATTTACAGCATCACTTACAGCATCAATTATCCCTCTTTTTATAGCATCATTTACAGCATCACTTACAGCATCACTTTTATCTTTAATTTTTCCACTATCAACTTTTGCTGTATTCTCTTCTACAACCGGAATAACTATTTTAAATTTATCTCCTTCAATAAATTTGGGCTTTTTACCGGGTGTATATTCTTTAAGTAAACGATTTACATTCATCACTCCAGAACCCAGTTCTTCAACTCTACCAATCTGAATAAAGAATTTAGCAATTAATGGATTTTTAGGAAATGGAGTAAAATTGTCTAAAGAAATAGGCCCGTTTCCATGCGGATTATTTGCATTTTCAGTTTCTACACTACCTTTTAAAATAGTGAAAGTGCAAGGTAGCGCATTTGTGTACTCACGATGAACAATAAGGTTGGCTACAATTTCACGAAAAATTGCTGTACGCAAACTTTTACGTTGTCCGTTTTCGATATAAAATTTATCAGGTAAATGCTTTGCCACAAAGCCCATTAGCGCATCATAACTATCAATAAGATTGGTTTGTATATATTCCCGATCATCATAACGATGAGTATTTACTTTACGAACAAGGGCATCAATTTTATAGTGCGGTAAAATTTGCTGAATTATTTCAGCCTTACCAAAAATTAAAATGGCTGCAAGTGTGTATCCTTCCTGTCCTGTTTGAAAATCACGTTTCCACAACCCTGCCTTTTCCAGCATTTGCTTGTTGCTTAGCGCAAGCCAGGGATGATTAGGATTATTGCTGCGAATCAAATTTCGCGTTTTTGTAAATAAATCTGCATTGAAATCAGAAAATTTGAGTGCAGGATAAATTATTCCTTCGGTATAATGTAGTCGTTTGCGATTATATATTTCAGCAATACGATGAGGTTGTGTTACCCTAAAGTCCCCATCATTACTGCGATCAAAAACTGTATTATTGGTTTTGTGCACTTGCGAACTTTCCGAAACCTGCAAATGAATAATTGTTTTTCCATTTATTTCGTAGGACAATGGGAACAAAATAAAAGGAGGATCAATTTTTTGAGCATTATTAGAAAGGTTGACAATATTGGTTTTTAGCGTTTCTAACTTAGTTAAATCAATGCCAATAATTTTTCCGTTATCATTAACACCAAGCAAAATATCCCCGCCATCGCGGTTAAGCATGGAACAAATAGATTCAAATAAATTTGCAGGTAAATCCGTTTTAGCTTCTTTAAATTCCAAACGTATTCCCTCTTTTTGTTTTAATAATTTTTTTACTGTTTCTATCATAAGGTATTATTTTGTTTGGCAGAATGCCCACACTTTGCTTACTATGCAGGATATGTATGCTGAAATGTTGTTGCTCATTTATTTCTGATTTTTTATCGTATTGTATATCGTATGGTTTATCGTGTAGTTTATCATGCAATTAATTGTGCAGTTTATCCAGCATATTCTTGCACGCATTGTTACCGGATAGTTCTTTTGTTTTAGAAGTACTTTCCAAGCAAATTAATTTCTAATATTTTTTTACCGTGAAATCAGAAAATTAATTTTTTGAATTGTTGCTTCGCTTAATTCTTTAATATCTTCCTGGGTAATAATTCCGTTATACAGCTGTGACGCAACAATTGAAAAGTATTTTGAACCTGTCATATTATTATACCTTTGTGCAATATGTTTATCAAAATTGATGATCGTTTTATAAAGTAGAAGATAGCTTTTCTGGTTGTCTTGTTTCTTTTCTTTCCAATCCTCAAGGATAGTATTAAAGCTGGATAACCCTTTTTCAAATTCTCTCTGCAAGCCGATTTCAATAATTTTCCGCGCAGCTTTTTTATCTTTTTTTGATAATTCCATGATGCTTAATTTTTATCAATGCAGCATTTTTTATATTTTTTCCCACTACCACAGGGGCAAGGCTCATTCCTGCCAATCTTATTAGAAACAGCTTGTTGTATTGGGTTGTAACTATCGTTTTCGCTATATACATCTTCAAATTCATCATCATCACTTTCTTTATATCCCGACCATGAATTTATTACATCATCGTACAATTCAAAAATAGTAAACAACTCTCTTTTTTTATCTCTCTCAGATGCCTTAGCAAACTCTTTTTCTACCTCTTTGAAATCACCATTGATACCAAGGCTTACATAACTTTTTTCAAAAAGCAATTTTATTACCGGAAGCAATTCATTTAAATTGCAATCAACAGTATCACCAATCGCTAAACCTAAAAAATCGGAATCAATTAAATTATCTTCAAGACCAGCTTCTAAATTAGCAGTAAATACATCAGAATAAACAGTTAAAATTTCATTCCTTTTTTCTGGATGATGAAGTACCATCTGGCAAAAGGCTTCTGACACAGCCGATTTTATATAAGTGTCTATACCGGGTTTTAGCAATATCTCCTTTAAAATATCTGTATTATTTAAACCTAATCCATAAAAACATTGCCATAAGGTAGCTGTAATGTGATCGCCTAACCAATATTCTAAAAAATCGTCATTGTATTCTAAAAACGAAATAATTTTTGGCAAGCTTTCTACGGTATTGATTTCTTTTAATAAAATAAGAGAATGTATAACAAAATTATTTTTGTCCTCATCCCATTCCAATTCATTGAAGTAATTAAATCGTTCCTCTGCATCAGTCAGCATTTTTTCAAGATCTTCAATAAGCGAAATGCGGGGCAATGCAATAATTTCTTTTAGTTTTTCATGGGGTATTCGCAAACCGAAATTATAGAGATTAAGAATTTCGGGATGATTGAATTTGGGAGTTTTTGTTTTTTTTGATGTTGGCAGTGTTTTAAAAGGGATTGGTGTAATACTTTGTTCTTTCTGCTCCTTCCAATATTCCACTCCTTTTTTCATTCTCAAACCAAACAAAAAAGATTCTGCAGTTTCTGTATCAGGATGATCGGGAGCAATTTCTTTCAAAACCTCCAGCCTGTTTTCTGCCATATCCAAATTATCAATGGCTGCATAATATTGAATTGCGGCTTTATAAAAACCTGTTACTTCCGCCAAATGAAACAAATCCCTATCGGGATACAACTCTTTTATTTCCATTGCTTCGCCTAATATTTGAGGCACTTTTTCGGCTTCACCCTTTTTAACATATTCGTGAGCCCTATTTAATTTTGCAAATAAATAATCGGGGTGTTCGGCAAGTATCCAATTATTAACCTCTGTGGCTTTAGCAAACTTCCCTTGCACATGATAAGCCACCGATAAATAATTTTTTATCTGAGGTGACTTAGGATATTGAATAATAAGATGGGTGAGTTTATCAATTACCTTTTTATTTTTTTCGTCCTGAGCTTCAAAAAATAATGTTTCCATTTGTTTAGCCAATTCAGGTGAATTGCCAAATCGTTCATTCTGAAATTGTGGATCAGTAGTGATGTTGTAACCGCTTACTGTAAACTGTTGGTTCATGAGTTAATTTTGTGTTTGTTTTTTGTTTTAAATTACTGCCAAATTTAATTCAAATCAACTTTCCTTCAAACGCTTTTTTTAATATACTTTGACGTAAAGCCTCTGCCTGCTGCAAGCTTTGATTAATGCTTTCTTCCATTTTATCGGCAACACTTAGGCGGGATTCGATTTCTTGAACGATTAAATTTTGTTCTTCATATAAGGGAAGAGGAATGCTAACTTTTTTTAGTCCACTTCCTGTTAGATGTTTTATAGTTGTTCCTGTAAAATATTTTTCAAGCAAACCACTTATGCTTGAGTAATACAAAAAGTAAAATAGAAATTTAACTGAGAGATTATCTTTAACTCTTACACGATGCAGTGCTTTTTGTATCTTCATTTGTGTGTTTGATTCTTTCCAAATTGCACACCGACCTGGTTCTCCTCCTTCACAAATTATTAAATCGCCATCTATAATACTATATTTACCTTCTTCCGATTCTTCAAATTTCATTTGTGGCAAATCATATAAATCAAAACTACCCCATCTTACAGAAATGTTTCGTAAATAATATTGAAAATTTCCTTTGTTCTTATTCTTATCAAGCATTTTCCCTAAACGCATTTCAGCTAAATTTTCAAGCTCTGAGAGTTTCCACGCCTTCGGCAATTCACCATCTTTTACATTTTTATTTGTTAGCTTCCCTTCAAACGCCCATTTTAAAACCGCTTGCCTATAAGTTTTTAATTGCTGTTGTGCAGTTTTTAAATTTTCTATGCCTTTATCTAACTCAGAAAAAAGTTCTTCTATTTTGGAAACGATGGCTTGCTGGTTTTTTTTTGAGGGAATCAATAATTCATAATTCCAAAGAATGTTTGGATCAACGTGAGGAATACCAACGCCTTTGGCTCTAGTATTTATTTCTATATATTTTGATTGCAAAAAATAATATGCGTAGTTATTATCAATATCAGGAAAATTGAGTTTAACTAATGTGCTTCCCAATGCGCCTTTGACACCTTTACCAACATACCCAGAACGAGAACCGTCCCAGACCATTAAAAAATCTCCGTCATCGCATAAAGCACAACCAACACCGTCTGTGTATTCATCAATAACACCTTTTTCAAATGCTTTGATATTTACATAAGGCAAAAAACATTCTTTGGGTTTTAGATTTGAGATTCTTTTAGGTTTTTTCCCTTTAACAGAAATGACATAATCGCCAACCTTCACAATTTTCCAATCTTTTGGTAAAGCTGAAGACGTTTTATCCGTTATATTTTTTAGAGTTGTCATAAACTGATAATGAATTAATCGATTTTTTCAAAAGGAGTTCTTGCAGAACAGCGGTAGGCAAAAGGAGTTTTATTTTTCTTGACAATTTGTTTGATTTCATCCCAGCGGTTTACTAGTTGTTTAACCATTTCCCAATAGGCGAAGCCTCCGTTGGAAGGAGGATTAAAAAATAAAATGCCGACGCCGTTTTCTATATAAAGTTCTTTTTGGTGCTTTTGTGTTTGAATACGAAAATCCTGGGTGATAACAATACCATGTTCCTTACCTACTTTTGGTATCCAATCCTCATCCTGTTCTCCTTCTCCAAAAACATCTTTAATTGATAGAATTTCTATCTGTAGGTTATCTTTTTTATTTTGAGGCTGAACTAATCTATTTAAACCATCAGCTAATTGACGAGGTAAATTCTCATCAATGTATATTTTATACTTCCTCATTATGCCGCAGGTTTAAAAAGCTTAAGGGCATCTTTCACTTTGTCCTCAGATATTTCATATAAATCTGCGATAAACGAAATTGGCTCTTTAGCCATAAACATCCTATAAATAGCTTCCGCTTGAATATTTGTTCCATCAACAACCGGCTGACCAAATCGATGATGAGGATCACAAACAATTTTGTGCTCTTTCCCTAAAGGCCAATAACGGGAAGCCAAAGAGCCACCATCAAATTCTAATTTCTTCAAAAACAACTTAATAAAAGCCATATTGAATTGCTTGGTACCATCCAATGTAACCGTATCGCCATTTGTTGATAGGTATATTTTTTTTCCATCATGATGAATACTTTCTAATACAATTTTTTGAGCAAAGGGAAATGGAGTCTTGAATGTTTTAGAAAGTTCTCTATGTGCATTTAGTACCTGACGCGTATTAACACCGGCTTCGGCAAACTGCACCATAACATAAAATTCCACTAAGGTATGAAATCCGACAGCTTTAGTCTTTTCAACGGTCCAAGAATAATTACCCTCATAGGCTTTACCAAGTTCTCCATCCCAGTATTTAGTTATCCAGGAGTGTACTTTATGATAAGGTATTCGTAAAATGTTGGCGATTTCTATGGTAGTATAGATGCCATTGCCGAGTTGAAGTTTGTTTTCGAATTTATTCACTTTTTAGGGATTACAAATATAAAAAATTATGGCTTTAAAATTTCAATTTAAATCAATGTATTTTTAAAAAATGATATTATTTACGCTTCAGTCAAATAACATCAAATAAGAATGTATTCATTTCCAACCACTTATTTCATCATTTGTTAATAAAATTACTTTTCAGTCAAATAACCGTCAAATAAGATTTATGCCGCCAACACTTGATTTAAAATTTAATATATTTGTATCAGTCTGCTATACATAAACGTCAACTCCATGTTGTTTCTCAGGAAAACCCCGAGATTAGTGTATTAGCAGGCTTTTTTATTCACTGATTCAAACTTACCTTATTATTAAATGTTGAACTAATACTTCACCTTACTCTTAAATGAATCTTTGCCATCGTTCGTTTCGCCTCCGCTCAACGTACGATGTGGCGCTGCCTGAGCGGAGTCGAAGGCTGCGTTATTGGAGTCGAAGGGTACATTACTAAAATGTGTTTCATTTTTACATTCGGATAGTTTGTGTAATTTATTTTGTTCCCCATTTATCAATGCTTCTTTTTTCTTTCTGCTCCAACCCTGAACCTGTTTTTCTCTATAAAATGCTTTATCAATTCTTTGAAATTCCTCGTAATACACTAACTCAACAGGTAAATGCTTTTTGGTAAAATTAGCTCCTTCGCCCTTTTGATGTTCTACTAATCTTCTTTCAAGGTTATTTGTACTGCCAGTATAATATTGACCATTTGCGCAATTCAATATGTACATATATCCTTTCATAATTTTTTTCATTTAATTACGACCCGTTCGTTTCGACTCCGCTCAACGAGCAATAGAGAATCATCCAATCGTTTGTTTCGACTCCGCTCAACGAACGGAAGAAAACCATCAAATTCATCGTTTCGGCTCCGCTCAACGAGCGATACAAAACGACTCCCCTCAACGAGCGATAGAGGAACATCCAATCGTTCATTTCGACTTCGCTCTATGAGCGATACAAAACGACTCCGCTCAACGAGCGATACAAATGACCGGTAGCTGAGCGAAGCCGAAGCTACGCTGCTAATACTTCATTTAATTCATTAATAATTTCATCCGTTTGTTCGCCAAACAATTGCCACATTTTGCTTAAACCACCTTCGGCATTAAACGGGCTTAAATCAAAATCATCTTTTTCAATATGAAAACTATTGCATACATAATCTTTCATCATGCGTAACCAAGCCATTTGCTGTTCTGTAAACTTTAATGTTCCGGCTTGTTTTTTAAACACCCACTCTTGAAAATTTTTATCAACTGTTTTATCATAGGCTGTTAAAGTAGTATCAATCCCGCTTACTCTGCGGATTAAAGAAACCAAAGCAATCAATTCGTTTTTTGCAGAACCATTTGTTTTTTCTAATTGTTCATACGCCCGCCAAACGGTTAATGGCGCTAACAATGGTTTTTCTGTTTTTAATTTTTCGCACAAGTCTTTAATCATCTTGTAGGAGAATTCTCGTCTGCGGTAGGCTTGTGCATAAAAAATCTGCAAAGCAGTTATTTCATCTTTGTGGCTTTCAATCCAAGCCTTAAAATCATTAATGGTATTGGATGCTGCGGCGGCTTGGTCTTTTACCCAGCCAATATTGGTAATCGTATCCATGTTTACAACATCAATAATCTGGTCGTACTTCTTGCGAATATCAACAATAAAATCGCGTAAGTCGGGATTGTGGAATACAGCTACTGCTTCATCAATTAATTTTTGTTTTCCTTTATCAATAGCCGTTTCAATTTCAACGGGGGATTGTCCTCTTAATTTATTTTTGGTTTCCGTTTCAATAGTTGTAATTGAATCCGGATCGTGGGCATTTAACAATTGTTTTACAATGTGGTTAATAGTAAACCCATTGGCTTGGTCAGCAAATTTAAGTTTATCTTTTTCGGAGAGTTGTCGTTCCAACCGTATCAGGCGGTTGGCAAGAGTGCTTAACATTTCTTCGGAGGTATTCCCCATTGCAATGGGGTGTACGACAAATATCCCTAAGCGGCATTTTTTATAGCAAACATTTTGATTC
>JAVHPR010000273.1:0-2488 GCA_036170695.1 Bacteroidia bacterium | reverse complement strand
ACAGCGGTCAGTTTGTTTTCGCTATGAAAAACGGCAAATAAATAAAGCACTAATGCCAAAGCGTGTTCTAAAAAACCTTCTACCATTTCCAATCCCTTCCTGAATACAGAAATGGCTGTGTATTGTTTTCCATTGGCGTATTTTTTTATTGTAAAAGGTTTTCGTATTTGTTCCAGTATTCCTTCTCGAATAGCGATGGCATAAGCCGTAACGACAATGCCCATGAACAGTTCTATTTTCCGATCGTCTTTAAAATTCATAGCTTCTATGTTAAACCCATTTGACTTGAGATGTTTGAAACAACATTCGATTTTCCATCGTTGGGTATAGTATTCCAACGCTTTGACTGCCTCTTGCACATTAGTGATGAAAAATACATATGGTTCTTTGTAGTCAGGTTTGAAATTTTTCGTCATTACCACCCAATAAGTATTTTCTCCTATGTATACCGGCAGGCAATAAATGCCATAGCGTTCAATTTCTCCGGCATAACTACGCAAATGGCGTTTTTTTTACCTGTCGTTTCTATTTCTCCCAAGCGCATATTTTCACGCAAACGGAAAACAAAAAATGCGCCCTGTTGATGCAAATAATTTAACCACTGGGGTCCGATAAATTCCCGGTCGGCAACCAGTGTCATGTTCTTTATGCTCTTTCCCATCTTCTTCCATGACTTTATAAAGCGTTGCATCAGCGATTTGCGCTCGGAAAAATTGCTGTTGCCCCGCTTGTTCAGTTGCTTCCACACCAGCGGAATGAAGCAATCATGCCATAAGATGCCCATTGTTAGAAGATTAATATTTTTCTTTCCGCGTTTCCAGTTGCTTCGGTCCATTACAAGAAGGTTTGAATCACCGCCTGTGAGTTGAAATAAAAACATAAAAAGGCAGTCGCAGAATTTTTCCATCCCGCTCAAGGCAAAAAACCTGACCAGCTTTTTATAATGGCTTCCTGCTTGCGTCTTTTTTGTCTGGCTTACTTGTTTCATCTTGTCTTTGCATTTATACAAACTCGTACTGCGAACTTGTATAACCGCTGTTACTATTTCTGTAAATGTTTTTACCCTTGATTTGCTAAACGCAGGGAAAAACATTTTAATTTTACTGATGTCTGTGAGCATTTTCATTTTAAAAGTTGTTGTGGTTGAACACAAAACAACTTCAACTAATTGAGGGCGACTTACCTCCCCTCAATTAGTTGCTCACAGCCATTTGTTTATTGCATCTTTATAGTATCATATTGATTATCAGTTATATATTTCAAAATGTCCAGTAGTGTACGCTGCTTTATACAATGGGTGGAAAGTATTTTTGGGAAGGGGAATGCATTTGTACATATAGACGGAAAAAGTTTAACGGGCAGCCAGAATGATACCCAGGATAAAAAGATGTTGCATTTAGTGCATGCATGGGCAAGTGAAAAAAACATTTTATTAGGGCAGGTTAAAACAGAAGAAAAGAGCAATGAAATAATAGCCATTCCCGAGTTGATAGCCCTGCTTGATTTAGCAGGAAGCATAGTAACCATAGATGCAATGGGCTGTCAAACAGAAATCGCAGAAAAAATAATAGATGCGGATGCCGATTATATTTTAGCAGTAAAAGGCAACCAGAAAAGTTTGTACGAACAAATACAAAAAGCGTTTGCGCATCAAAGCGTAGAAAATGAAAATAAGACAGAGGAAAAAAATCATGGACGGATAGAAACCAGAATATGCCGGACAATAACCAACCTTGACTTTGCGGAAGAAACTCTTAGATGGAAAAAAAGCCAGTCCATAATGGAAATGGAAAGAACCCGATGGATAAAGGGAAAAGAAACAACAGAAAAATCTTATTACATCAGCAGTTTAAAACAAGATGCATCCTTTATGAACAGCGCCATAAGAGATCATTGGAGTGTCGAAAATCAACTGCACTGGTCATTAGATGTTTCCTTCGGTGAAGATGCCAGTAGGAAAAGAAAAGGAAACCAAGCCCAAAACTTTGCCACTTTGAGAAGAATTGCGCTCAATGTGGTAAAAGCATATAAAGGAGACAGCCGCAGTATCAGGAGAAGAAGAAAAATGGCAAGCTACGAGTTCTCTTATTTACTAAAAGTGTTGAAAATTTGATGCGTTTGCCCTGACCAAAATTCCAGCTCCAGTTTCCTAACGGGCCGGTACTCTGATCAGAAAAATAGACATTAAGAGAGCTGCAGGCAGTGAGTGAATCGGTAAACTGTGCATTCACATACGCACAGGGAAAAGAAGCCATATCGCTTTTGGATGCATAGGGCCCGGGCGAAATCGTAGCTACATAATTTGAAACATAGGTTGTTAAGTTGATCATAGACAGGTCACCGCTGGGGGTACTGCCGTCAATCCCGTAAATATTTCCATCCGATCCTATCGCCACCCCGCCATATGTTCCGGAGGGTGTAAAAAGTGTTCCGGGGTAGCTCGGGTCAACAACACCATTCGTATCCACCCTCAGGTCTGCAAGATAAA
>JAVHPR010000272.1:0-12586 GCA_036170695.1 Bacteroidia bacterium | reverse complement strand
AGGAATTACAAAACAATAAAAGACAGCATGTCTAAAGCAGATAAGCAATTAAAAAGATTGTCCAAAATGTCATCCCGATCGGAGCCGAGGGATCTTTTTATTGATTGCTCAAAATGATTAGACTTCCTATTAACATTACCTAATAAGATTCCTCCATTGCAGTAGGAATGACGTTTTGTGTATCTTATTAGCAGTTTAGCATATCAAGGGAAGGTATTTTATGGAACATAAAAAAAGCTAATTGAAATTTATTTTCAATTAGCTTTTTTTTATTCTAACCTTTATTAATTAAATAGCTATAACGATTTATTATTGATGTCCGCCCGGACAAGCTTTAGGTTCAGCCCCATGCTCTTTACAGCAACTTTTACCGGTACTCATTCCGGCAGAGCATGATTTTTTACATTCATCGCCAATTACTTTAGTGCATGCTTCGTGGCATTCTCCACTACAGCCTTTTTCACAACTAATACCAAGGGTTTTGCATTTATCCATACAACTTTGTGAACAAGCATTCATTCCTGCATGTTTCATACACATTGCTTTTTCGTCGGTTGAACATTTCATAGAATCGCAATAATCGGCACATTCCTCTTTGCTCATTTTTGTGCATTTTTCCATGTCACATTTCGGACCTGCAAATTTGCCATCTGCATCAAACATACTCATGCAAAATGTTTTTTGCTCTGGAGAACATCCTTTTTCATCACACATTTTAGCGCACTCTTCTTTAGTCATTTTAGCGCATTGACTCATATCACATTTATTGTTCATGCCCATGCATCCACCACTCATTTCTTCGCCGCCCATCATACATTCTTTTTTCATTCCGCAAGCCTCTTTTCCTCCTTCAGAAGAAGTTACAGCAATGTATGGTGCAATTACCAAAGAAACAATTGACATTAATTTGATGAGGATATTCATAGAAGGACCGGAAGTATCTTTAAACGGATCTCCAACGGTATCACCAGTTACAGATGCTTTGTGCGGTTCTGATTTTTTGTAGAACATTTCACCATTGATCATCACTCCTTTTTCAAACGATTTTTTTGCATTGTCCCACGCACCACCTGCATTGCTCTGAAAAATACCCATCAATACACCGGATACCGTAACACCGGCCAATAAACCGCCTAACACTTCAGGTCCAAACGAAAATCCAATTATTATCGGTGTAATTAAAGCAATTGCACCCGGCATAAGCATTTCACGGATAGATGCTTTGGTAGAAATAGCAACACATTTTTCGTATTCAGGTTTTGCTTTATATTCCATAATTCCAGGAATTTCGCGGAACTGACGGCGAACTTCCTGTACCATGTCCATAGCTGCTTTACCAACCGCAGCAATACATAATGCTGAAAAGATAAAAGGAATCATAGCTCCAACAAATAAACCGGCTAATACTGGTGCCTTATAAATATCGATAGCGCTAATACCGGCAATACCAACGAAAGCTGCAAACAATGCCAAAGACGTTAAGGCAGCAGAAGCAATTGCAAATCCTTTTCCGGTAGCGGCGGTAGTATTACCTACAGCATCCAGATTATCAGTACGTTCGCGAACTTCAGGAGGTAATTGACTCATTTCTGCGATACCACCTGCATTATCGGCGATAGGCCCAAAAGCATCAATGGCTAATTGCATAGCTGTAGTAGCCATCATGCCAGCTGCTGCAATAGCAACACCATACAATCCTGCAAAATGGTAAGATGCCATGATGCCCGCTGCTAATGTTAAAATTGGAATAACTGTAGATTTCATCCCCACCGATAATCCGCCAATGATATTGGTAGCGTGTCCTGTACCGGACTGTTGAATAATAGAATTAACGGGACCTTTGCCCATTGCCGTATAATATTCAGTAACAATGCTCATTATAGCGCCAACTACTGAACCAACAACTATTGCATAATATACATTAAGGTTGGTGAATTCATAGCCACGCATGTTTAATTTTTCGGGTAACATATACATTACAATAAAGTAAGATGCAATAGTTGTAATGATAATAGAAGACCAATTACCCATATTTAAAGCCATTTGAACATTTGACTTCTCATCCTTAATACGTACAAAAAAGGTTCCGATAATAGAAAATACAATTCCTAATCCGCAAATTACCATTGGTAATAATATAGGAGACATACCGCCAAAATTGTCAGTAACGATTATTTCCTGGCCTAATACCATGGTAGCAAGAATAGTAGCCACATAAGAACCAAATAAATCGGCACCCATACCTGCAACATCGCCAACGTTATCACCCACATTATCGGCAATAGTAGCAGGGTTACGAACATCATCTTCAGGAATGCCGGCTTCCACTTTACCTACTAAATCGGCTCCAACATCGGCAGCTTTAGTATAGATACCTCCACCAACACGTGCAAATAAAGCAATGGATTCAGCACCTAAAGAAAAGCCTGTTAATACTTCAATTGCTGTTTTTACTGTGTTTGGCCCTAAATCACTGAATATTTGCAGGAAAGCAATGAATAAACCACCTAATCCTAATACAGCTAAACCTGCAACACCTAATCCCATAACAGTACCTCCGGTAAAGGAAACCTTCAATGCCTGTTTTAAGCTGGTACGCGCAGCCTGAGTAGTACGAACATTTGCTTTTGTTGCAACCTTCATACCTATATATCCTGCAGTTGCGGAAAAAACAGCTCCGATTATAAAGGCAATAGCGATAATCCAGCTTCCATGAATTTCTCTACCATTAATTTCATGGATTGTTCCTGAATAGGCTAACAATACGGCAGCAAAAACAACGAAAATACTAAGTACTTTCCATTCTGCTTTTAAAAATGCCATTGCACCATCAGCTATATACCCTGCAAGTTCCTGCATTTTAGCATCACCTGCATCCTGTTTACCAACCCAGGAGGATTTTATTGCCATTACTATTAACCCCAAAATTCCTAATGCAGGAGCCAGATAAATTACGTATTCATTCATATTTTCTAATTAAATTGTTGATTTGGAGATTTGTTGATTTGGAGATTTTTTCAATTCCCCTGATTTTTTTTATTGCGGGTGCAAACTTATGTAAAATCTATCGAATTTCAAAAAATCAGGGGAATTGAAAAAAATAAAAGGAAGGGACCTTGTAATTAATTCATATACAGGTGTTTATCTTTTTAAACCAAAAAAGTCCTTGATTTGTTTTGAATTACTCGAGTGCTCGTTTGTTAAACATAATATAACCAAAATGAAAGAGTATGGAGACGGGCTTTTTTTCCTGATCATAATAGTTTGCACTTAAACTCAGAGGACCAATTGGCGTACTCCAAACTATAGCAGCAGTACCGACATAATGTTGTATCGCAAACAATGCACCATAATCTGTTTTTAAATCAGCAGTTTTAACAAATGTTTCGAAAGGCTGAAAAATGTATGCTTCTGCCCGTAATTCAATATTTTCGCGAAAATTAACTACAAATTTTAACCCTCCTGCCAGATACTGATGTGCCCGGTAATTTTCTAAAAAAATAGTTTTACTATCAGGGGTGGGTTGAAATGCAGGGGAGGATAATACACTGGAGGTATAATTATTAAATAGTGTTTGAGTGGAATACACCCCTTCGCCGAACAAACCAATTTTAAGTGTTCCTTTTCTATTAAAATAACGCTCCCCTTTTATTTTAAAAGTAATCCATTCGTGATATTTTTTAAATACTTTATTGTCAGTTATTGAAGTGGAACCGGGAGTGTTTGTCTCCAATCCATTTACGTAGCGTACCTTTATATTTACGAATTCGCCCTGGTTTGCATATTGTTTGCGGTTAAGCGAATTAATTTCATAACAAGCCTGATAGGTGAACATATCAAAATCAGTACGATCGGCAGTATCCCTTTCGGTAAATTGTGAGGTCTGATAATATTTGTCGGTGATACGTCCTTTGCCTCCCCCGGCGATAATGCGTCCCTTTTTGCCGGTCGGGAAGCCAATATTCAAATCGCCATATTGCTCATTTTGCTTGAGGTATGCAGGTTTAACATCGGTAAGGAAAGCGTTGCTGCTTGAATAATAGTCCCATTTATTCCAGGTAATATTAGGTTCAATATAAACCGGTATTTTAAAAGGAAAATCGAAACGTGTTTTTAATTGTGCTGAATTATATAATTTACCAAAATAAACATTTGCAGTTAAAGCAGCTGCAAACCAATCAAGATAATTATACCTCACCCCTAAATATCCTTGACTTATAGGTCGATTTGAAAAGTTTCCCCCAAAATAAGTAATAATATCACGTTCTTTTTTTATTCTTAAATATAAATCGTAGAAACCTGTTTGAGGATTATATTTGGCTTTGGGATAGATATATTTTATTTTATTATCGGAAGCAAGGCGAAAATATCCTGCTTTAATATCTTCCATACTTATTTGTTTATTGTTTTGGCGAAGTATTTTACGCGCATATCCTGCTTGTTTGCTATTTAAACCTTCAATATAAATATTGTCAAAAATCACTTCCGGAATTTTCTTTTTAAAATTACTTCGTTTCGCCTGAAGTTCTTCAGGAGTGATTCTTCTGCTAATGTGCTGTTTTATGAAATCCATCTGGCGCATTGCTGCAACATAACCACTGTCAATAGTTGGCTGTGGATTACTGAAGTCAAAAAGGCTGACATCAGTTTTTGGTTTAAGGACTATTCCGGCTTCGCATGGAATCCCAAAATTAGTTTTACTAAGTACCATTGATTTTATTTGTGAAAATATATCATCCTCACTGGCAGAAGGCATATTGCCTGCAACAGAACTGCCAACAATAAAATCGGGATAAAAATCCTCATACATAATATTGGAAGGGAAATTATTATAAAAACCACCATCATACAATAATCTGCCTTCTACCATTGCAGGAGGGATAAAAAATGGATATGCAATTGAAGCGCGCACGGCCTCACCCAGATCACCTTTTTTGAAATTCACAATTTCTTTTCTTTCAACATCTGCACCAACACATCGAAAAGGAATGAACAAACTGTCAAAATTATAGTTTGCTCCTGCGGCAGGACCTCCCGTAAATTCCATTAAGCCAAAATCAAGAGAAATAGGATTCAAAACATTGGTCGGTAATCTTATTTTAACAGCCGAATCAAGGGATAGTTTAAAGGAAATCCATGAAGGATTTTCATCAACAGTTTTAAAATAATAAATGTATTTTTCATCTATTACCCCTGAGGACATATTAATATAGGACTCTGTTTTTACAATTGATTCAATTTCATTAGGTGAAAATCCCATAGCGTACATCGAGCCAATTAGTGCGCCAGCCGATGTTCCTGTAATGAAATCTATAGGGATATTATTTTCTTCCAGTGCTTCTAATACGCCAATATGCGCATAACCAGCTGCACCGCCACCGCTGAATACTAAACCAACTTTTTGAGCAGTTAAAATATTCTGAAAAAAAATGAGCAGTGTAAAAAAAAGAAAGTAATTTTTTGAAAGTTTCCGATTCATTATTAAATGATGTGAATGTAACTAACAAATATACTAAGAATTTGGCAAAAAAAAAATAGATTTACTAAATAAAATTTTTGGATTCAGGAATTATTGATGAATGAGAATTTGCCGTATTAAATTTTTTACTGATAATTATCTATTTAGAAAATTCATTGTTCGTAAGTAAAGATTCGTTATTCATATATTAAAATTCGTTATTCATAATAGAAAATTCTATGTTAATATTAATGAAAAGTTATTAACAAGGCTTGTTTTTTTATTTTTTTATTGTCAATATTTGCCAAATTAAATTTAGTTACAAATTTTTTACTTATAAGGATGGAAGAAGGATTTGAAAAAAATGGATCGGATAGAGAAGAAATATTCTCTAAAGCTGTAAGAGCGGGAAAAAGAACATATTTCTTTGACGTAAAAAGCACCAGAGGAAATGATTACTACCTAACGATTACTGAAAGCAAAAAACGTTTTGGTGACGATGGTAAATTCTTTTATGAAAAACATAAATTGTTTTTGTATAAAGAAGACTTTGAGAAATTTGCTGATGGTTTTACTGAAGTAATTGCACATATAAAGTCTATTTCTCCAATTGTTGAAGAGGGTTCGCCTGAACTATCTGCTTCTGAAATATCAAGCCCTGAGTCACAAAAAGCTGACACTAGTTTTTCAGATGTTAATTTTGAAGATTTGGATAAGTAAATAAATTTTTTCTGTTTTATTTATTAGTTTTGGTTGCCGTATCATCATTGCAATTTCCATCCGGATGAATTTGGTGGGTTGTTTTGTTAATGTGATGCGAAAATCTCTTTAAATATTAGGCCTGCAAATTTTTAATTCTACTTATAACAATAGTTCGGTGGTTTTTTCAAATAGGGACTAAAGTCCCTGAATTCATTGGGTTTTATTGTAACCCCAGCCTTAAGGCTGGGGTTAATACAATGCCCCATATTAGAGGGCTTCAGCCATGACACTAAAAAAGTACCGAACCATTGTTATAATAAAGGGTATAATTAATTTTTCATGAATTACGTCCGGCAACTTCTAAAAGAACATTCCCGTTCTAATACTGATTTTATTGCAAAAGCAATCGGAAACGATGCACTTGAATTCAAAAAAATAATCGACATTATTTACAATGAAAAGGCACCCTTACCACAGCGGGCTTCCTGGTTACTTACTATTGTAAATGATAAGTATCCCGCCTTACTGATCCCCTATATCCCGTTGTTTATTGCCAATATCCCGAAATTTAAAATTGCCGGTATCAAAAGAAATATGCTAAATGTGTTGGCTTCGCAAAAAATTGCAAAAAATCAGCAGGGTAAGTTGCTGAACCTTTGTTTTGATCTGCTGCTTTCTTCAGAGGAAACGGTTGCTGTTAAAGTTCATGCAATGCAAGCCATTGCAAACATTGCCAAAAAGCATCCTGAATTACAAAATGAATTAAGAGCTGCTATCGAAGATCAAAACCCAAAAAATTCTGTGGCATTCCATGCGCGCGCAAGGCTGGTATTGAAAAGGTTTTAGAATTATAAAACACACAAAATCTATTTCACTTCAATTAATTCCACATCAAATGTTAATTCAGCCTTTGCAGGAATCATTGGCGGACGACCTTGTTCGCCATAGGCTAAATGGTAAGGAATTATCAGACGTAACTTATCACCAACATTCATCAATGAAATACCTTCATCCCAACCGGCAATCACTTGTCCCTGCCCTAAAGCAAATTCAAAAGGCTGTGCGCGCTCCACAGATGAATCAAACATCTTACCGTCTGTTAAATAGCCTGAATAGTGAACTTTCACCGTTTTCCCGGCTGAGGCTTTTATTGGGTTGTTGGTTTTAACTATTTCAAAATATTTTAATCCGGAAGCCGTTGTTTTCGCTTCTTTCCCTTTAATATCAAAAAGTGCAGGGGCAATAACCGGCTGAACATCTATAATTTCTATATCGAAAATCAAATCTGATTTTGGTGGAATGGCAGGAGGATGACCTTGTTCGCCATAACCTAATATATATGGAATATAAAATTTGAATTTGTCACCTTTGTGCATCAGTGCAATGCCATCTTCTAAGGCTTTTATAATTTGAGCAGCTCCTAATTTTACTGTAAATGGTTGTCCGCGTTCAACAGAAGAATCGAAAGGTGTTCCATCTTTTAAAAAACCGCTGTAATGAACAGTAACCTTAGTACCGATTGCCGCTTTTTCAGCCGTTTTATTTTCTTTTATCACCATATATTTTAGCCCACCTGCCAGAGAAATGGTATCTTTCCCCTTCACATCCCACGCCCTTGTACCTTCAACTATATCCAACAATTCAACATCAAAAATAAGGACAGAATTAGCAGGTATTTTGCCGGAGGCTCTCTCACCGTAACCTAATTCAGGACCAAATTTAATTGTTGCTTTATCACCTGCATTTAATAGAAGAAATGCTTCATCCCAACCTTTTATTACCTGACCGGCACCAAGTTTAAATGAAAATGGTGAACCACGTTTTACGGAACTATCAAAAACCGTATCATTTGTTAATCTTCCGGTATAATGAACTATCACTTTATCACCATTCCTAGGCTTTTTCCCACTTCCTTTTTGGGTAATTGTATATTCTAAACCGGATGCAGTTTTCAATGTTTTGGGGTTATCAATTTTCTTGCTTTTTACTGTTTCCTGAGCATTTACATTAATTGCTGTAAAGGCTAAAATAATGAGTGCAGCTTTTTTCATGATTTATTCTGGTATTACGATTTGCGATTTGCGAAATGAGATTTTTTTTTTCATCTCAAATCTCAAATCGAATATCTAATATCTAATATCTAATATCTGGTTATTTTAGGGTTCCTATTTAAAACTTACTAATTCCACATCAAATACTAAAGGTGAAAATGGAGGAATTGGTCCTGCTCCTCTTTCTCCGTATCCAATTGAAGAAGGAATTATTAACTGTCCTTTTGCGCCTGCACTCATCAAAGAAATACCTTCATCCCATCCCGGAATAACCTGACCTTCTCCCAAAGGGAAATCAATTGGAGCGTAAGTTCTTCTATTATCATAAACACCAGCTTCTTTTGCAGTAGCTTCATCACTTGTATCAAAAACACTTCCGTCTAATAAACGACCGGTATAATTTACTTTCACCTTACTGCCTTTAGGTGGTTTAGGCCCTTTCCCTTTTGTTTTTTCAATATAATATAATCCGCTTGCAGTAGGTTTAACGGTAACTTTATTATCATTCAGATATTTAGCAAATGCTTTTGGTTCTTCATTTTTACGAAGTTCTGTCATTGCCTTTTGTTCTTCCATTTGTTGACTATGTTCTTTTTCTACGATTTCTTTTGCTGTAATTTTTACTAGTTTTACGTCAAAACTTATCATACTGCCTTTTTGAATATATGGAGGAAGCTCTTTTGCTTTAAAGGTTTTAAGATAAACAGAGTCTGCATTAATCATAAAACTTGCGCTGTCACCAACCGACATCATTCCCAAAGCATCTTCAAAGGAGCCTATAAATGCAGATTTTCCCATAGGAAATTCCACAAAATTAGTTCCATTTGGGTTATTAACTTTCGAATCAAATAAAACTGAATCTTTACTTGTTTTATACGCTAAAGCTAATTTAATAAGGTCACCCGCTTTAGGCTTTACACCATCTGAGCCCTGTTTATAAAATTTTGCATACACACCATTTTCGGCTTTTTCAAATCCTGGATAAGGTGATTTATTACATGCTGAAATTGCTAACACAGTACCAATAGCTGCAAAGGCGAGTTCTTTAGAAAATTGTTTTTTCATCTGATTTATTTGTGAATTATATTTATATATTTTAGGATTTATTTGATTTTATTTCGGGTGCAAATATATAGATTTGAGATATGAGTATTGAGATTTGAGATAAAAAATTTCTTCGACACGAAGAACACATCTCATATCTCACATCTCACATCTCACATCTCACATCTCACATCTCATATCTCACATCTCATATCTCACATCTCATATCTCACATCTCACATCTACCTCTGTTTTATCAAATTCAATAGTTCAATTTCGTAAATGATAGTTGTGTATGGAGGGACAATATTGGTGGACGATCCACTTTCTCCAAAAGCAAGGTGCGAAGGTATGATAAATTTTGTTTTGGCGCCTTCATTCATTAAACTTAATGCCGTTCTAAACCCCATAATAACCTGTCCTTCCTCCCCAAGATTAAATTCCAAAGGCTGTCCACGTTCATACGTAGATTCAAATTGTTTTCCATTTAAGAAATATCCTTTATAATGAATATTTAACATGTCCCCATTTTTGGCATAATCGCCGGCTCCTTGTTTTATGGGCAAATAGTACATTCCGTTCGGAATTCGATAAAATTGAGTTTGTATAGTATCTAAATATATCCTAAGCTTACGTGATTCTTCTATATCCCGGTCTTCAACTATCATTTGGTACTTATCCAAAACATCTTTATATTCTTCTCTGGTCAGGATACGATTTAATTTTACATCCATTTTAACTAAACTTCTGTGTTCCAAAAAAAGAGGCAGTTTAGCATTAAAAAACTTCTCGAACAGAGAATCGGCGTTTACAATAAAGGATACACTATCTCCTGCATTCATCCGGGTTAGCCCTTCTTCAAAACTTCCTATAAAAGATGAACGGTTAAAGGGCAAAATAACCATTCCTGTTTCGTTATTCGAATATGTATCAAAAAAAATGGAGTCTTTAATTGTTTTATAGGTTATCATTAACTGCAAAAAACAGCCCGGGGAGGGTTTGCTTTTCCCATCACCAATTGTTTGCAATTTATAATATAGTCCTGAATCAGATTGTGTGTAGCCCTTATATGGAGAGTTATACCAGCAGGAGCTTAATAGCAATAGAACAAACAGTGCAAGAGCCCCTCCCAACCTCCCCGAAAGGGAGGAGAAGCAACGCACATACCATCGCAGATGGCTTTGCATGGAACTGTTCCTCCCCTTTGGGGAGGTCAGGAGGGGCTTCTTATCGGATTGAAAGTAATTCAATATCATAAATTACCGATGATTTTGGGGGTATTTTGCTTTCGTCCCCTATTAATCCATGGGCTAAATACGAAGGTAAAATAAAAATTGCCTTATCTCCAACACGAAGGAGTTGAATGCCCTCGTGTAACCCACTCTCCACATTATCTCTGCCAATCATAAAAGTTTTTGGCCCTGAAGAGTCCGAAGAGTAGCAAAGAGTTCCATCAAGCAAACTAATCCTGTAATTTACTTTAGCATGTTTTTCTGGAATTGCGGCAACACCATCTCCATGTTTTGTAATCATATAACGCAAGCCGGTTCCTGTTGTGGTCATCTTCCAACCACGATGAGCAACATACTGATCAATTTCATCACTTTCCTGTTGCACATACATTTTATTGGCATTGATCAATTTATCCTGAAACTCTTTACTCTGAATATTCGTGTTTTTTTTTGTTTTATGCTTATCGGTACAGGACAGAAATAAAGAAATAAAAAGCAAAAAGTAAAAAAATCCCCACTCAAAGCCTCTCCCCCTGGTCCTCTCCCCAAAGAAGTGGGAGGATAAAGCGAGTTGGCACCTGCTTACATTAACTTTTTCCTTTTTCATTTATCTTTTTCTTTTTTCATGTTCAGTATCCTCCCTTTCGCGGAGGTCGGGAGGGACTTTGTTTGGGAGGGGCTGCTTAGTTCTTTTTTATACTGAGGTAATAATGAAACGAATTTAATAATGGTTTCATCTAAAGTTACGTCACTCATTCCACCAGCTGCATTTACATGCCCTCCGCCGTTAAAATGTTTTCTGGCAAACTGGTTTACATCAAAATCTCCTTTCGAACGAAAGGATGTTTTTATTTCACCATCCCTTTCTACAAAGAAAGCGGAAAAACGAATTCCTTCCATCGAAAGTGCATAATTGACAATACCTTCAGTATCGCCCTTTTTATAATTAAAATGATTCAATTCATCGGAACGCAAACTAAAAAAAGCGGTACCATATTCTTTCAAAATGGTAAGTTTTTCAGCCAGACAAAAGCCCAATAACCTCAGTTTGTCTTCAGTATTATCATCATAAATACGATTATGAATGGCTGCATTTTCTGCACCTGCTTCAATCAATTTTGCAATTATGTGGTGTGTTTTTGCAGTAGTAGATGGGAATCGGAAAGAACCGGTATCTGTCATTATTCCCGTGTATAAACAATTTGAAATATCTTTATTTATTAATTTATGATCTCCCATCATTTCAATGAAATCGAATACCAGTTCACAGGTTGAACAGGCTTTAATACTATGAAACATGAAATCAGCAAAGTTCTCAGGTTGAAGGTGGTGATCGATGATACATTTTAAAGACTTAGACTTCGCCACTTCATCACCCAAAGCATCAATACGCTTAAGGGAATTAAAATCCAAACAAAAAATAATATTTGCTTTAGCCACAGCCACTTTTGCTGATTTAGCGTTAACTGAAAAGTTAGTCACCTTTTTGTGGCCGGGCAACCAAAAAAGAAATGCGGGATAATCATTAGGCGTAATAACGGTTACTTTATGCTTTTTTAGGGTTAAATAGTTGTATAAACCCAGTGAGGAACCCATAGCATCCCCATCCGGAGACCAATGTGTAACAATTACGATGTTTTTTTGCTTACTTAAAAGCTCTTTTATTTCTTTAACCTGATTTGCGTTCAATGAAGTATAAGTTTGATTAGGTTACAAATTTAGTATTTTAAACCAGTTTTTTACACCTTTCTTAATTTGCGGCTGAATAAACTATAATGCTTAGGATGAATTTGCTTATTCAAGAAAATATTAAAGAAGTTCTGAAGGACGTTTCAACAACTCAAAATATTTGATAATTCTTCCCTTTTAAACATATTAACTGGGTGTATGACAAATTTCCCTATTTCATGAAAAACAAATTTCTTCTGATGCCGAATTGAATTGGTTTGTAAAATTAAAGTTATGGAACTGCGCGCGAGACTTGAACAAACGCGATGCCGTGTCGCCTGTGCAGAGCAATCGTTTGTTCTTGAAGGCTCTTCACTTGCTGGCTCAAATGTGTACTACACATTTGCCCTGTTTCTTTTTTTTCAAGAAAA
>JAVHPR010000271.1:0-12619 GCA_036170695.1 Bacteroidia bacterium | reverse complement strand
AGCTAATTTGGGTGTTTTTTATTTATTTATATGGAAAGAAAAATACAAAGGGGCTCGCGGTGTATTAGGTTCTACATTTCTCTGGGCAGCTTTTGTTCTCTATTTGAAATTCACAAGTGAAACATAGAAAAGTCGTTTAATCTCATTTACGCATATAATAAATTAAAATTCTTTACATAAACATCTGATGAAGTATTATATAATTGCAGGCGAAGCATCAGGTGATTTACACGCATCTAACTTAATTAAAGAATTAAAGATATTAGATGCAAATGCTCAATTTCGTTGCTGGGGCGGAGATTTGATGAAAGAGCAGGGTGCTGACCTGGTTAAACATTACCGTGAATTATCTTTCATGGGGTTCACTGAAGTGATAATGAATCTGAGAACAATTCTGAAAAATATAGATTTTTGCAAAAAAGATATTCTTCATTACAAACCGGATGTGTTGATTTTAGTTGATTATCCAGGCTTTAATTTGCGGATAGCAGAATTTGCAAAAAATAACGGTATTAAAGTATTTTATTATATATCTCCGCAAATATGGGCCTGGCACCAATCCCGCGTTCATAAAATAAAAAGGGTGGTTGACAGAATGTTCGTAATACTTCCTTTTGAAAAAGAATTTTACAAAAACTTTAATTTTAATGTTGATTTTGTTGGACATCCGTTGCTTGATGCTGTTGCCGATTATTCAAATCAGTCAAACCAGTTAATTTTAGATTCCGATAAGCCAATTATTGCATTGCTTCCCGGGAGCAGAAAACAGGAGATCGCTACAGTGCTCCCATTAATGCTGTCTATGCAAAAATATTATCCTGATTATCAGTTTGTCATCGCAGGTGCACCTTCGCAAATCAATGAATATTACCAACCATTTATTTCGAATGCTGATATTAAAGTTGTTTTTAACCAGACCTATCAGTTATTAAAAAAGGCCCATGTGGCATTGGTTACATCCGGTACTGCAACACTTGAAACTGCATTGTTTGGTGTTCCTGAAGTGGTTTGTTATAAAGGTGGAACAATTTCATTTGCAATTGCAAAACAATTAGTAAAAGTAAAATTCATTTCACTTGTAAACCTGATAATGGGGAGGGAAATTGTGAAGGAATTAATACAAAGTGAATTAAATGAATCCAATTTGAAAGTTGAACTTGATAAATTACTAATCAACGATTCAAGAAAGAGAATATTGGCTGACTATACTGAACTTATCCAGAAATTAGGTGGGGCGGGAGCATCAAAAAAAACTGCGGGTTTAATGATCGATTATTTGAAATGAAAAAAAACTTTTTAATTTTATTTTTATTGTCTTTACTTTTTGTATTTCAAGCAAATGCCAAATTTCAATCTAACGGGAATATAGTTAGTGTAAGAATTTTGACTACAAAAATTATTAGCACATTTATTTTTTCTCCTTTAGGATGTACATATGCTGTATACGGTGATGGCATATTATTAGCTGATTGTGATCCTTCAGGAATTTTTCAAATGAGCATTGAAGGAGATTCAATCCGTTTAAGAACATTTGAAAAAGACATCGGAAAATTTTCTGCATTAAAAATGATTGCAAAAGAAACATATGCAGCATTTAAAATAAAATCGGTTGTTCCTCAAAGCAAAGTACGTACTTATGATGATAATCTTGAAATAAGTTTAGCTCCTGATAAAAGTCAGTTTTTGATCATCAATAAAGTTGATCTGGAAAACTATATTGCCGGTGTTGTGGAATCGGAAGGTGGTAAGGGAAGCAATTTAGAGTATTACAAAATACAGGCTATTTTATGCCGTACTTATTTATTGGCACACCTTAATCGTCATATTTTAGAAGGATTTGAGGTTTGTGACGATGTGCATTGTCAGGCATATTCCAGCAGAGCCGGTGAAGAAAAAATTTTAAGAGCTGTGCTTGATACAAAAGGAATTGTAGTAGTGGATAACAATTTAAATTTGATAACCGCTGCGTTTCATTCAAATTGTGGTGGAGAAACCTGCAATTCGCAGGATGTATGGGCAATGACAACCACGTATTTAAAATCGGTGAAAGATACTTTTTGTATCTCCCAATCACAGGCTCGCTGGCAGCGCGTAATTCCACTTGAAGATTGGCAGGCATATTTACAATTAAAACATAAATACCCTGTTGTGGACAGTTCAAATATTATTGGTACTACTTCATTTAACCAATATTACGGAAGAGCTATTTATTTTAAGGATAAAGATCTGAAAATCCCACTTAAAAATATTCGTGCCGATTTTAAATTGAGATCAACATATTTTTCCATTGAACAAACCGGAGATTCTGTTAAATTTATCGGTCGTGGATATGGACATGGTGTTGGTCTTTGTCAGGAAGGTGCTATGCGCATGGCGAGGTTAAAATATCCATACGAATACATTCTTCATTATTATTATAAGGATGTGAATTTGGTTGACGTTTCAGCATTAAATTACTTTAGGCAGGAATAAATTCAATTGAGCAATTTGCAATAGGCAATTGCATTCTTGTTAAATTGCCTACAAAATAATTGTTA
Source organism: Bacteroidia bacterium (assembly GCA_036170695.1). Taxonomy (GTDB): domain Bacteria; phylum Bacteroidota; class Bacteroidia; order 2-12-FULL-35-15; family 2-12-FULL-35-15; genus 2-12-FULL-35-15. The sequence goes on along the minus strand of JAVHPR010000271.1, from coordinate 10,082 downwards.
AATTGAAAAAAAAATTAATTAAATTATTTATCTCAACACCACCATCTTCATCATATTAGAATGAAAATTTTCGTTAACAACCCTGTAAAAATAAGTTCCATTTGCAAAGGTGCTGACATTTATTAAAAGAGACGTTTGTTTATCGGAAATTTTTTCTTGTTTCACCAGTTCCCCTAAAGAATTATAGATATTTAATGTTAGATTGTTTTTATTAATTGTAGCAAAATAGAGACTTGTAATTGTGCTGGCAGGATTAGGAATGTTTTGTGAAATCAAACTTTCGTTTGCACTCTTTTCATCTATAGTAGCGGCAGTTGCCGTAACTGTATTAACTGAAAGATCGTCAAAATAAAATCCATCAGCATTTACACCCTGGTCACTTATTAATTGGAAACGAATCATAATAGTTCCTCCAACATAGCTATTCAAACTCATTTCTTCAAATACCCAGGCAGGTTGAGACCCGTCATATAGCGGATTTTCCAAGTCTTGATTACCGTTTCCGGGTTTTGTAAACTTTCCGCAGAGCGGTGACCAGTTGCTGCCCCCATCATCAGATGCTAATACTTCTACATAATCATAACCCGTTTCTAAATTCCATTTAGTCCAAAAATTTATTGATGCTGATAGGGCAGAAGTAAGATTTATCGGATTATTTAAAGTAAGCGTTTTGTTACTGTTATTGGCATAATTCCCAATTGGACTATCACTAATTGAACCAGGAGCTGAAACATATGAGGAGGTTGAAATCCCCCAACTACCTCCGGCAGAAGTAAAATCAGAAAGAGAAGCTCCATTATTACTATACAATGCTGTTGTTTGTCCGAAAAATTTTGTAATTGTATCGTTGTTGTCATACAACCCGTTATTTACGCGTAGTATATAGCTAAATGTTTGTCCTTGTGTGATAGTCGAATTTAGAGTATATGAAATTGAATCCTGTTTTTTTTGCAATAAACCCATTGTTGAATATGTTTTTGGAGAGCCAACTGAAGTGATCCAACTATCTAAAGGGATAATAGTAATGGTATAAACTGCGGGACTATCTAATCCTAAGCGCTCAATGGAATAGTTTAAATAACCAGTCAGATTTGAAACGTTTGAAGGCGCAAGATCTGTTGCAATAGCGTATTTACCAATTAATTCAGCACCATAAATATTTTGCTGTAAAGTATTTTGACAAATTGGTACAATCATATTTTGAGGAGGCCAAAAACCATCGGCGGAATTTCCGATTTCAGGAGTCATGGAAAGTATTTTCGCTTTAGTGGTTTGTTCTCCATAGCCCCAATCATCTGAATCTCCATTAGTAACATATTGAACTGTTTGATTTCCTGTACCTGCCAGAAAATGATTTACCGAAGTCATTAATTTGGAGTGCTCCACAAACAACGCCGAATCAGTTGTATAGAGGTCTGCGATATATCCCCAGGGATAAATTAAATCGTTTCCATAGGCATGGTAATTAATAGACATTTTAAACTGATGATTTTCATCAAACCATTTCATGGCCTGTATTTCCGGTTCTGAAAATGCAGATGCTCCTCGATAAGTTTCATTATTGGTAGTGGGTGATGAGCCTGTATCATCAATCCCCCACATAAATCCATAATTCCTGTTTAAGTCAACACCAAAAGTACCATCATTATTATTTTTCCTGTTTTTACGCCAAAGACCGCCACCATTAGGATAGGTGGTTTGGTTGTAAACATATCCATCGGGATTAACGCAGGGTACAAAATACAATTCAGTATTATCCACCAAAGCATGTATTTCAGGATTGCTGGCATAATTTTCTAACAAATAATACATATAAAAGATCATCTGCGACAAAGAGGCTGGCTCACGCGCATGATGCAAAGCGGTATATAAAATCTGGGGTTCGCTTTCATTCACATTGGGATTGTCAGAAATTTTCAACCAATAGATGGGTCTGCCTTCTGTCGAAGTAAAAGTACCGATAGGTTGTTTGGCTGTTATCAGATTAGGAAATTGAGTCGTCATATTATCCAATATGCTAAGCATTTCAGAATAGGTGAAATACCCGCCCATAGAACCTAACTGAAAGTTGGTGGGAGTAACGATACTATTAATTGAAGAAGGAGAGCAACTTGAATTTCGGCTATTCAGGCTTTTTTCGTCTCCAGCAATGCCGGGGCTTTTTTTTTTCGTTGATTGCACTTTATTTTGATCAGCGTAGAATTTTGAAACATCGTCAATTATTATTTCTACAACGTAACCATTTTCTTTTGCAATAGTAATTTCGTGCTCCGAAAAATCAGAAATGAAATAAGTGTTTTTTTTATTTTCACCATGATCAACAGCTAACCCAAGCTGCGAAAGGTGTTTTAGTGTTTTTTCATTACTGTCTAAGTATATTTTTGCTCTCGAATGTTTTTCCTGTTGTGAATAAGAAACAAACGAAAACAATAATAGCACTAGTGAGAACAATTTTTTCATGACCATGTTTTTAGTAAATATAAAATATTTTTATCAATAAAACAATGGTTTACTGGTTGTATGCGATTAATAAATCGGATTAATTAATGCATCTTTGTTTATTAATATTTGATACACGGCATTAATGCTACATTTCGAGGTCTGGTAATACCCAAATAACCAGGTAGCGAAGCTGCAGTACCAATAGAATTATTAAACACCGCATAAGCAGCTTGAGTGCTTGTGAGAGAATAAACTGTTGCATCAAAGGGGTCTGCCCCATATAAACTTTGATAAGTTCCGGAGGTTGAATATAAAGTTCCCACTGTAGGAAAGGGATCAAAATCGCCAACAATTAATGTACCAGATTGGTTAGCACCAATAACTCTTCCGGGGTCTGTTCCTTTCCCATTATCGGCGCCCCTGATAAACTCACCTCTTAAATCGGGTAAGTTGAATGTGCTTGTTCCATCTCCCGGTCCATACAAAATACCAATTGCGAAAAATAACTCAGGGTATTGTGTGCGGCTTACCGCTTGTCCGTTACATTCTAAATATCCTATAGGAGCAGTGCTGTTTGCAAAATAATCGACTGTTCCGGCAGGTGTGGTTACACAATTCCAATTTGATCCGTTAAAATAATAAAATCCTTTCAAGTCAGTATCATATACCTGTAGCCCCTCAATGGGGCTTGCAATCGCTAATCGTTGGACTGTTGTTAATCGAGGCATAGCAAATCCCTTGCTGGTAGTTGTCATCTCTAATAACGCTGAATTGTTTGGCGAACTGGTTCCAATACCAACATTTCCGGCTGATGTTATCCTCATTTTTTCGATATTGTTAGTAAACATAGCAAAATCAATTGCATCAGTAGTACCAATAAAATTTGTTCCTGCAATTGTGTTTGCATTACCACTTATCGTCCAGTGTGTGCTCAAATCAATACCTGTAGCGCCCGTATTTCCTTTAAATCCGGTAATCCCAATAGCCCCCGTATTTCCTGTCGATCCCGAAATTCCAACCGCGCCTGTATTGCCTGTTAATCCAACAAATCCGGTAGCGCCAATTAAGCCTGTTATTCCAACTGCGCCAGTTGGTCCTGTTGAGCCAATAGCACCTGAAACGGCTGTAGTACATAATGATTTCCATAATGAAGTATTGCCATTCCAATAAAAAAAACAGGCTGAATCCGTATCAAATACCAATAAGCTATTTGAAGGGGAAGGAATAGCAAGTCGTTGAAAAGCTGAAAGTCTGGGTACGAGCATTCCTTTATTATTTGTGGGGCTTGCATCAATATCGAGTAATGCAGACGGCGCGGGAGTTAATGTTCCAATGCCCACATTATTGCTTTGTGCAACAAGTAAATTCTCAACTAATCCAATAAGTAGAGAAGTGAAAAAAAACACTATTACGATTCTTTTTTTATTCATTGTTATCATTATGTAATCAGGTTGGATATTTATTGACCTGTTTGTAATTTGAGCTTTTATTTTTGAATTATAAGAGTTCGTATAAACTTAAAAGATTACACTTAAATAGTTATGTTATGTTTCATAAATGAAACAGGCGCCACCATGTCAGCAGCAAAGATAGCAATAGTTTGATTCCTCGTGTTATCGCAGAAATATTCATGTGATTTGCTTTCAGAATAGCCCACCTTTATTTTTTTTAACAGTAGGAGGGAGTTAAAAATATTTCTGCAATGTCAAAGGAATGTTATTTTTATTGCTTACAAAAATACGATAATGTGTGAATTATGTAACTTTTTAGGATAGTTGTGTAACAAATGTCCGTTTTAAATTGACCACCTTTGCATAAATCTGATTAAAAAAGGAATCTAATTTGAAACTCTACATAAAATACATGGTGAGTAACCGCTGCAAAATGGTAGTTAAGGAAGAGTTAAAAAAACTTGGACTGCATTTCACCCCAGTTGATTTGGGCGAAGTGGAGATTATGGAAAACATCTCTATGGAGCAAAGGGAGCAATTAAAAGTTGCTTTGCACAATTCCGGTCTTGAATTAATGGACGACAAAAGGGCTGTTTTGATTGAAAAAATAAAAAATGTGATTATTGAAATGGTTCACCATACCGATGAAATGATCAAAATAAATTTTTCAGATTTTTTAAGCGAAAAATTAAACCACGATTATACGTATCTGGCAAATTTATTTTCAGAGGTTCAGGGAACAACAATAGAGCAATTCATTATTTCTCATAAAATTGAAAGGATAAAAGAATTAATGATTTATGGGGAACTGAATATTACTGAGATTGCCTGGAAGATGAATTACAGTAGCGTTGCACATTTATCTAACCAATTTAAAAAAATGACAGGACTTTCACCTTCACATTTTAAACAGTTAAAAGACAAAAGGCGAAGCCCCATTGAAGATATTGGCAATGTGCCTAGCGAAAATCAAGTTCAAACAAACTGATGCATTTACATAGACCTGACATGTTTAAAAACTTATCAGACCTCTTTTGTCAAATTTAAAACAAAATAAATTATCCAGACGGAAAATGGCTAAGAGAAAAAAATCGGATGAATTAATTATAGCCAACAAGGAACTGGTTTTTCAAAATGAAGAGAAAGAAAAACGGGCGGAAGAGTTAGTTATAGCTAATAAAGAGCTTGCTTTCCAGGATGTGGAGAAAGAGAAACGTGCCGAAGAGTTAATGATTGCAAACAAAGAACTTGCATTTCAGGACGAAGAGAAAGAAAAACGTGCTGCAGAATTAATTATTGCCAACAAGGAGCTTGCTTTCCAAAATGATGAAAAAGAAAAACGTGCAGCCGAGTTAATAATTGCAAATAAAGAACTTGCTTTCCAAAATGATGAGAAAGAAAAACGTGCCGCTGAGTTAATTATTGCCAACAAAGAACTGGTCTTTCAAAACGACGAAAAAGAAAAACGTGCAGCTGAATTAATAATTGCTAATAAGGAGCTTATTTTTCAAAATGATGAAAAAGAAAAACGAGCAGCAGAGTTAAGTATTGCAAATAAAGAACTTGCATTTCAAAATGAAGAAAAAGAGAACCGTGCAGCAGAATTAATCATTGCAAATAAGGAGCTTGCATTTCAAAATGACGAAAAAGAAAAACGGGCTGCAGAGTTAAACATCGCCAACAAAGAACTTGTTTTTCAAAATGATGAGAAAGAAAAACGTGCGGCGGAGTTATTCATAGCTAATAAAGAACTTGTTTTTCAAACCGGGGAAAAAGAGAAACGTGCAGCAGAATTAGTCATTGCGGATATTGAACTTGACTTTCAAAACAAAGAAAAAGAAAAACGCGAGATAGTAAATAAAGAACTTGAAGCATTAAGTTATTCTGCAAAATTAGCATCTCAATATTCTCTTAGTCTTATTGAAGCAAGTCGTGATCCGCTATTTACAATTAGTCCGGAAGGAAAAATTACCGATATGAATCAGGCAACGGTAAGAGTAACAGGGGTATCGCGCGAGAAATTGATTGGTACTGATTTTTTTGATTATTTTACTGAACCTGGTAAAGCACGTGAAGGTTATCAACGCGCTTTTGCGAAGGGTTTTGTAGCAGATTATCCATTAACTATATTAGATGGTAAGTTGACTGATGTATTATGCAATGGTTCTGTTTACAGGGATGATAGGGGAAATGTGGTAGGCGTGGTGATTGTTGCAAGAGATATTACTGAACAAAAAAGAATTGCAACTGAGTTGACAGAGGCAAAAGTATTTGCTGAGTTAGCAACGGGAATTGCGGAAGAAGCAAAAGGGAAAGCTGAAAGTGCCACACGCATTGCAGAAGATGCGGTAAAGGCGAAGCAGCAGTTTTTGTCGAATATGAGTCATGAAATTCGCACACCAATGAATGCGATTATCGGATTTACGAAAGTAGTCCTGAAAACAGATTTGACGGCAAAACAAAAAGAATATTTATCAGCTATAAAAATAAGTGGCGACGCATTGATTGTACTTATTAATGATATTCTTGATTTGGCAAAAGTAGATGCCGGCAAAATGACATTTGAGAAAACACCTTTTAAATTAAGGTCATCCATATCAGCCATGTTGCACCTGTTTGAGACAAAAATACAGGAAAAAAATTTACAGCTGGTAAAAGAATATGACAACAATATTCCAGAAGTGCTGGTTGGAGACCCTGTTCGGTTGCACCAGATAATTTTGAACCTGGTGAGTAATGCTGTAAAGTTTACGACAACCGGGAAAATTACAGTTAGTGTTCGTTTGCTGAGTGAAGATGAACACAAGGCTACCATTGAATTTTCTGTTACTGACACGGGAATAGGAATAACAGAAAATAAAATTGAAAAAATATTTGAAAACTTTCAGCAGGCATCCAGCGGAACTTCGCGATTATTTGGAGGTACCGGATTAGGACTAGCTATTGTTAAACAGTTGGTAGAACCGCAGGGGGGAAGCATTCATGTTGAAAGTAAAATTGATGAAGGATCTACTTTTAGTTTTGTATTAAGTTTTCAAAAAACCAATGCCGAAGCTGAACTGGACACAGGAATTGTTGAATTAGATAAAGAAATTAAGAATATTAAAGTGTTAGTGGTTGAAGACATTGCTCTTAATCAATTGCTTATGAAAACACTATTGGACGATTTTGGATTTGAACGCGATATTGCTTCCAATGGTAGAATTGCTATAGAAAAACTGCAAACAAAATCCTTTGATATTATTTTGATGGATTTGCAGATGCCTGAAATGAATGGGTTTGAAGCAACAGATTATATTCGCAATATTATGAATTCGAAAATCCCCATCATCGCCTTAACTGCGGATGTAACTACAGTAGATTTAGCAAAATGCAAGCTTGTAGGGATGAATGATTATATCGCGAAACCTGTTGACGAAAGATTATTGTATAATAAAATAGTTAACCTTGTATCGAAACCAACGGCTTTTAAAAACAATGAAACAAAAGAAATAAAAGAAATGATCGAAACGATAAAATTAAGATGTGTTGATTTGACCTATCTGAACAAACGTACAAAGTCAAATCCGGAATTAATGTTGGAAATGATCTCGCTTTATTTAGAACAAACGCCTCCATTGGTAGTTGCAATGAAACAAAGCTTCATCGATAAAGACTGGCGCTCATTACATGGAGCGGTGCATAAATTAATTCCCTCCTTTTCAATAATGGGTATTAGTACAGATTTTGAAAACATTGCAAAAAAAGTGCAGGAATTTGCTGTCACACAGCAAGAAACAGAAGGAATACATGACTTGATACTACAGCTGGAAAATGTATGTTCTCAAGCCTGTATAGAGTTAGAAGATGAATTTAGTATGATTAAAAATAATTACAAATGAAAAACGAAAAAATAAAAATTTTTCTGGTAGATGACGATGCATTGTTTTTAAAATCATTGCAGATTGAGTTTCTTCAACATGCTGATTTTAACATTGAAACGTATGCAACCGGCGAACTCTGCATGAAAAATTTAACACATAATCCTGATGTTATCATTTTAGATTATCACCTGGACGGGATAGATAAAAATGCAATGAATGGCATGGATACATTGGATAAAATAAAAGCATTCAACCCTGACATACCTGTTGTGATGTTATCCTCACAGGATAAAATTGATGTAGCAATAAATTGTATGCATCACAGGGCATTTGATTATGTAGTAAAGAGCGAAACAGCATTTATGCGCCTGCAAAAAATCATTACCACTATTTTTCGTTACAAAAAAATGGAAAAAGAATTGAGCTGGTATATGGACAGGATGTAGAGTTTTATTGTTAAAAAAATTTTAACGTCATTGTTATTCATACATGTTTTGATATATTGTTATATCTATTACACATTCATTCTAATTCATTCTGCCTCACGCTCTGTTCTCGACTCCGCCTTTCTCGACTCCGCTAGCATTGACGTATTTTGTGATTTACAGATTATCAAATAATTATACTGTCATCCTGAAGAGCCTTTTTTGGCGATGAAGGATCTTCTTTATTTGTGAAGAATTACAGGATAATAGACTTTATATAAGTTAAAGGGTTATTAAAAAGCATGGCAATAATATGATGTCCTCCCGATTCCGCTTTTTGCGGACGGTAAAAGTCCTGTGGACTTTTAAGCGAGATTGTGCGGAAGACGAACTTGTTGAAACGGAGATATGTGTGCAATTATCGCTATTATTGTAATAAACACTTATGAATAAAAAGTTCCCTCTCCCCGATGAAAAATCGGGGCTCGGGATGACAGAATAGAAATGATGATATAGAAACTCTAAATATATAATGTCTAATATAATTACGTCATTTTATATTGCTTTTTTTGTAAAAAATTAACCCTCGAAATGACTAGCAGCACAGTCAGTGCGAGCGGAGTCGAGAACTGTGCGTGAGGACGTTTCGTTAGAAAAGACTCTTAAAAAATGACATTGAATTATATTTACAACAGGTATGAAAAGAAAATATGTGAATCATGTAACTGTTTTTTAAAATCTTGTAACGGATATCCTGGAAATGGGATATACATTTGCCTGTAATATGACAACATCTTCCTCTTCATTAATAAAAAAATTACTTGTTTCGTTTTTGATTATAGCAGGTATATACTATGCTAAAGAGTTTCTTATGCCATTATCTATAGGGGCAGTAGTGGCAACTCTGTTTTTACCATTATGTAAATGGCTGGAAGGAAAAAAAATTTACAGAGGGTTGGCAACATTAATTTGTTTATTAGTATTGTTATTGTTTATTACTTGTATAGGCGCACTTCTTGTATGGCAGATCTCTGAATTATCAAACGACATATCCGTGATAAAACAAAGGGCTATTGAGACGTATATTACTATTCAGGAATATATTTTTAATCATTTTGGAATTACTCTGGAAAAACAATCGCAGTTACTAAAGGAACAGCAGTCGGCTTTCACATTGATAATACCCACAATGGCAGGCTCGTTGGCGTCTGTTTTCGTTAATTTTTTTTTAACGCTGGTCTACATTTTCTGTCTGCTGTTTTATCGCGGCCATATTAAAACTTTCCTGCTAAAGCTTTTTCCTTCCTCTCAAAGGCCGGAAACGGAAAAGGTGATTTATAGCGTAGCTCAGGTATCTCAACAATATCTTTTAGGACTTTCTAAAATGATCGTATGCTTATGGATAATGTATGGGATCGGTTTTTCCATCATAGGTGTTAAAAACGCTCTCTTTTTTGCCATACTCTGCGGTTTGTTAGAAATTGTTCCGTTCATCGGAAATATCACAGGAACCACTCTTACTGTTTTAATAGCCGCGGCGCAGGGAGCAAGCCTTCCTATGTTGGTTGGTATTGTTGGTACTTACGCAGTGGTGCAATTTATTCAAGGATGGGTTCTGGAACCAATCATTGTAGGTTCGCAGGTAAAAATTAATCCTTTGTTCACAATAATAGCTCTGATTATAGGAGAATTAGTTTGGGGCATACCCGGCATTTTTCTGGCTATCCCTCTGATAGCTATGTTTAAAATTATATGCGACCATATTGAACCATTAAAGCCTTACGGTTTTCTTATCGGAGAAATTAAATCCGGAAAAAGAGACCTGAGTTTTCTTAAAAGAATAATTAAATATATTGCTTATCTGCTTTAGACATGTAAAAAAATAGTATCTTAGCTCCTTA
>JAVHPR010000270.1:0-2505 GCA_036170695.1 Bacteroidia bacterium | reverse complement strand
AAAATCATTATTTTAATTCATAAATAGTTTTAGTTTTGGCGAAGATTTTTAAAAGATTTTAAAATGCAGAAATTATTATTATTAGGCGACGAAGCCATTGCGCAAGGGGCTATTGATGGAGGGATGTCGGGCATTTATTCCTATCCTGGAACACCCTCAACTGAAATCACAGAATATGTGCAGAATTCTCAACAAGCAGAAAACAGAAATATTTTTTGCAATTGGGCTACAAATGAAAAAACAGCCTACGAAACAGCACTTGGGATGTCTTATGCCGGCAAAAGAGCAATGTCTTGTATGAAACATGTTGGTCTTAATGTCGCTTCTGATGCGTTTATTAATTCAGCTGTTACCGGAGTTAATGGTGGCTTATTGCTTGTTTCTGCTGATGATCCCTCAATGCACTCTTCACAAAATGAGCAAGATTCACGCTTTTATGGTAAATTTGCCCTGATTCCAATTTTAGAACCATCTAGCCAACAGGAAGCCTATGAAATGGCATTTTCAGGTTTTGAGTTTTCTGAAAAATATAAAGTGCCGGTAATGATTCGAATCACTACAAGGCTCGCACATTCAAGGTCTTCAGTTGAAATCAAAGATACGAAACCTCAAAATAATGTAAGCCTTCCGGCAAATAAAACTCAATTTGTATTATTGCCATCAATTGCCCGGAAACAATATAAAGATCTGCTCAACAAACAAACTGTTTTTGAAGAAGCATCAAATAATTCAGCATTTAATCAATATTTAGATGGTTTCAATAAACGCTTGGGCGTAATTGCTTGTGGTATTGCATATAATTATCTTTTGGAAAATTATCCTGATAGAATAATTCCTTTTCCTGTAGTGAAAATTGGGCAATATCCTATTCCGCGTAATCATATTGAACGTATTTGTAAAGATTGCGATGAGGTGCTTGTGCTTGAAGATGGTTATCCAATTGTGGAAGAACAACTGAAAGGATTTTTAGGTAACAAAAAAATTAAAGGTCGCCTTGATGGAACCATTCCACGAGATGGTGAATTAAATCCAAATTTAGTTGGAATAGCACTTGGCATCAAACAAAGTTATGGTCAACCCGTACCTGAAATAGTAAAAAACAGACCACCTTCAATGTGCTTGGGCTGTAGTCATATTGATGTATATCATGCAATAAATGAAGCATTAAAAGAATACACTCCGGGTAGAGTTTTTTCTGATATTGGATGTTACACTTTGGGTGCTTATGCCCCATTTAATGCCATTAACTCATGTGTGGATATGGGTGCTTCGATTACAATGGCCAAAGGTGCTGCTGATGCAGGATTGGTGCCGGCTGTGTGCATGATTGGCGATTCAACTTTTACACATAGTGGCATGACCGGCTTGCTTGATTTAGTGCGCAACAACACACCGGTTACTGTAGTTATATCAGATAACAAAACAACTGGAATGACAGGTGGACAGGATTCTTCAGGTACTGATAAACTTGACAAAATATGTATTGGGCTAGGGGTTGATCCTTCACATGTAAGAATCATTACTCCACTTAAAAAATTTCACGAAGAAAATGTCAGGATTATAAAAGAAGAACTGGTTTACAATGGGGTATCCGTGATTATTCCACAGCGCGAATGTGTGCAGACACTCACAAGAAAAAATAGGGAAAAATTCAAAAAATAAAGTATATTCACATGAAAACAGATATTATATTGGCAGGCGTTGGTGGACAAGGAATTATCTCAATTGCAGCAACAATTGGCACTGCCGCACTTGATGAGGGTCTATATTTTAAACAAGCCGAAGTTCATGGAATGAGCCAAAGAGGAGGTGCCGTCCATTCACATTTCAGATTATCAGATGTTCTTATTGCATCAGATTTAATTCCAATGGGAGCAGTTGATGTAATCCTTTCTGTTGAGCCAATGGAGTCGCTTCGATATTTGCCTTACTTGCATAAAAAAGGTTGGTTGGTTACAAATACTCGTCCGTTTAACAATATAGCAAATTATCCTGAAACTACCGAAATACTTGCTGAAATCAATAAAATACCCAATCACTTAGCACTTGATGCAGACGCTATTGCAGGGCAAATTGGCTCTTCACGTTCATCAAACATAGTCATGCTTGGAGCAGCTTCTCCTTTTATTAATATTGAATTTTCTGCTTTGGAAAATGGAGTCCGAAAAATGTTTGAAAGTAAGGGAGAACCTATTGTTTTAGCCAACTTAAATGCCTTACGTGCGGGCAGAAAGTTTGCAGAGGAAAATAAGTAAATATCCCCCTTCTAAGAAGGGGGCTTTGATGAGGAGTCCATAGGACTCTAAGAAAACATGACACTAATTGCACAAATTTGCACGAAAAAATTCGTGATAATTCGTGTCTAAAACCTTGTGATTTGAAATATAAATATATTAATGCAAAGCAATAATTACATTACCACCTTCAAAGAAGGTGGTTTTCTAAATTAGAATAAAATGTTCAATAATATGCGATTAACGATTAACGATATTCGCAGTCAGAATG
>JAVHPR010000269.1:0-12719 GCA_036170695.1 Bacteroidia bacterium | reverse complement strand
GGAGAGGTGATTTTTACCTCTCTTTTATTTTTTGTTTAGCGGACAATAATGATAATAATTATATTTTTTTTCTGTGTAAAAATCATTGTGTAATTCAATCAAATTGTTATCCGACGCGAATTATACACTATCATGAATCTATGCAAAATCTGTCCATAATGCCATAGTTTTCGCAAAGTACATAAAGAAAAAAACACGCAAAGTGTGCAACGTTTTTTTACTTATTTATCCGCGTTCTTTTTCGAAATTCGTTGGTTCTTTGCGTGAGTTATTTTAAAATACACCTTAAAAACAGAATCATCGTTTACAATACTTATTTTATTTTTTCTTTCGTCCCGATTTTTTCCAGTTTCATTCCAATGGTTGCAAATTTTATTAAATTTCTTGCCCTTGAAAACAGGGAAATAACAAGACTGGATAATAAACCGTATTTTGTTTTTGTTTGAGGATACCAGTGTGGTTCAATGATAGAACTTTGTTTGTCAATTAGTATTGACTTTATATTTACAAAACTCAACATCCCCCATTCACCTTTTAAACGCCCAAACCCGCTGTTTTTAATTCCTCCGAAAGGCAAAGCCGGATTAGCCTCTGTTAACATGCAGTTATTAATAGAAACATTACCCACTTCTATGCTTTTAGCAACGCGCTCAGCCCTGACAAGATCCTTTGACCACACACTTGCGCTCAGCCCGTATGGCGAATCATTTGCGAGCAGGATAGCTTCGTTTTCCGTTTTAAATTTCATAACAGGCAGAATGGGTCCAAATGTTTCTTCTGTTGCGATTTTCATCGTGTGATTAACATCAACCATCAGTGTTGGAGGGAAGTGCAGAGATCCGGGAGTTCTTTTCCCGCCGGTGAGTACTTTGGCACCTTTTTGAACTGCGTCAAGGATATGAGCCTCCACAATTTGAATCTGCGCTTCGGAAGTCATACACCCCATATCACAATCGCCAGGCTCAGTATAATTTCTGTTTTCGTCAGAAACTTTAATTTTACCGATGTTATAAGCAAGTTTTTTTATTAATTCATCGTAAATACTTTCCTGTACATAAACTCTTTCAATTGATGTACAAGACTGCCCGCTATTTGTAAAGCTGCCCCATAGCAAACCATTTGCTGTGCGTTCAATATTTACATCTTCAAACACAATTGCCGGATCTTTACCGCCAAGTTCTAAATCAACAGGGATAAGCTGCTTTGCGGCCTGCTGCATTATTTTTTTTCCGGTTTCCACACTTCCGGTGAAATGTATTTTGTCCGGCTTGGCATCTATCAACAATTTCCCGGTTTCTTTTCCCCCATAAATAACCTGTATGGCATCTTTTATAAAGCCGCTCTCATTTAAGATTTTTTCAACTACTCCTTTTAATGGTGTAAGCTCCGAAGGTTTTATAATAGATGCATTCCCGGATAAAAAAGCTAATAAAGAAGGGGTAAACATCTGATAAAAAGGATAGTTCCAGGGAGTAATTATTAATATAGTACCTAATGGTTCAAAAACTACTTTTGATTTTTTCCCCATCAACACAAGGGGGGTATGTACTTTTTTGTCTTTTAATAATTCAGGCGTCACTTTTTTAAAATGATCGATGGTATCACACACTTCAAAAACCTCTGAACTAAGGGCATCAAATCTGGATTTTCCGGTTTCTTCAACAATACGAGTGAGTATTTCTTCCTGGTGGGCAATTATATAATCATTGATTTTTAAAATTTCTTCAATTCGTTTTTTTATTGGCATATTTTTGAGCACCGCCTGTATGTTACGAGCCTTAATATACACCTGTTCAACCTGTTGGGTAGTGGATTCTTGCAGGTCGTAAAGCTTTTTTTTATTGATAGGGTTTTGAATGCAAAAGGGAGCATGCGTTGTCATAATAATTAGTATTGAGTTTAAAATGATTCGATTATGTTATACAAATGTATAGTTAAATTGTAAAATCAAATAAACTATTGGGATAACGATCACTAAAGGGGACATTATTGTTTCGTATAACCAACCTTTTGTTTCTCCATGGTTACTCTAAAAGCAAAAATCACCTGCAAACTCTTGGTTTGCAGGTGATTTTGCCGTTACTTTGGTAGCCCGTATGGGAAAATAACCTTGCTTTGTAAACAATTAAATACCAGATCTTTATAAGGCGTTGTTTAGCTTTTTTAAAAACAAAGTAACAATTAGGTAACAACAGTTTCACTATTTCTCATTTCACTCAATAGCTTTAAAGACAATTAAAAGAAAAGTATATCCAAATCAACCAAGTGAAGTAACAAATTGTTTAATTGTGCAACTAAATCAAACCTAATTATCATGGGAGTGGCACTAAGAGAAAAAAAGAATGCAGATAACACTACTACTCTGTATCTTGACATATACCACACTTAAGGATTTATGTTATTTCTTGAACTGTCAATTATTATAAATGCTGTGACTCAGGATTTATGCTGTTTATATACAGAATCCTTTTTAGGTTTTTCTTTAACAATCGAAGGCAGAAGGAAAATATTTGGGTTAATAATAGGCAAAATGAATTTTGACAAATTTGTGCCCATTAATTTTTCTATAAGCATGCCCCGAGTTGTGGAATAACAAACACTAATTATTGCCGCTAAAAAAGGTCTGTAAGTATCTTTTTCCAATCCTTTTCCGTCCTTCTCAATAATGTTTATTAAGTCAGTAACAATGAAATCAAAACAGACCCTAACACAAATATAATCCTTTTCATCTCCAATTAAAAAACCCCTAACATTAAAAACAATCCTGACAATATTATGTTCTTTGATGATCCCTATATCAGGTTTTGATGTGAAATTAAACAATTTATTTATTTCATTGGTTTTTTCTTGATCGATTGGATATATAATTTGAGAGAAAGAAAAACTTTCAACTTTAACTCCTGAAAGCGTATATTGTATTTCCATATTATTTTTTTTCATTTTTATGCCAAAGCAATTTCCTGTCTATTGCTATATTGATTTTTAAGTTGGATTTGCTTTCCCATGCAAGGAACACTCACTTTGTGTATTATAATTCTAATAGGAACACTTCTCATTTGAGGTTTACTATCTAACAATTCAATATACGTTTTAAGGTCTTCTAATTTAATAACTGGGGCTAGGTCGATGGCAATAGCAAATTCAATTAATTTATTTAAACTATGATTAAAATTACCATGAAGAACTTGAGATATATAACCTTTAGAAAAGCCTATTTTTTTTGCTAATTGGGTTTGATTTAATCCATGTTTTTTCATATAATTTTTAAGTGCCAAATGCAATTCATTTTGAATGTTTTCCATCCAATACTCTGGCATTTTTAATAATTCTTCTTTCTTAAACATTTTTTTTTGTTTTAAAATATTCTTTTTTAATAGCTCTCATTCTAATCAAATCCTCATCTTGGGAATCCTTGTTCCCTCCAATTACAATTACTTGCCCATTTTTGTCATCTTTAAAAAAATATAATCTTAAGTTTTTGGTTTTGATTTCATAATCTTTATGAAGGTCAGCCCTATCTCTTTTTAGTTCCCTAAATTTTGTTTTGTCTAAACAATTGTAATTTAAATCTGCTACTGCCTTCAGTCGAGTTTGAATAATAGCTAATTGCTTCCTCATCAATTTGTCTCTGGAATATTTATCCCAAAATATGTCAAACTCACATTTACCAGAAATAAAAAGTTTATAAAACTTTTGTTTTCCACAGACCTCATCAATTATCTCTAATACAAATTTACTCATAATTGTTTACTTATAGCTAAACTTTTCAATATTTTTTATCTGCAATGCTCAATGTCACTCATAAAAATGATTAATTAAACAAATAATAGGTTTATTCAGGTACCCAATAATTGTTATATTTAAGTAAATTTAGATAATTTTTATTATAATTTTTATATTATTGTTTATTCTCATATTAATACAAGCTAAATGAGGCATTATGGTTTTACAGTGATGAAAAGTCAACTATTTTTATGAGAATGGAGAGTTTAGTGGAACAAAAAAAACAAAACGATAAACCTGAAGTTCTAAATACTGGAGTGAAAAAAATAAATGACACTTCGACAATAAAATACATTCGATAGACTTTTTGCTTTATCAAGTAACAATAATTGCCTCCTGTAACATTGGGGCTTTTTTATTATCCTATATTTTACAGGTAATACAAAACATTTTCAAATTAACAATTAGGTAAAAAAAGTAGTAATAGAAGGGCATTATTGTTTCGTATAACCAACCTTTTGTTTCTCCATGGTTCCTCTAAAAGCAAAAATCACCTGCAAACTCTTGGTTTGCAGGTGATTTTGCCGTTACTTTGGTAGCCCGTAGGGGAATCGAACCCCTCTTACCAGGATGAAAACCTGGCGTCCTAACCCCTAGACGAACGGGCCCTTTTATTTTGGGAGTGCAAATGTACGTGAAAAAATTATTACTGCAAATTATTTTTAAAAATATTCTTTAAAAGGCTTTAAAAATCAATCTATTTCATCATTATCCACCTGGAAACGAAAACCTAAACGTTTTCCTGTTTTTATTTGCATACTCTCACTTACAGCTTGCATGTCCGATACGGAAACCTCTTTAATAGCATCAAAAGGAGGGGTGAATAAATCAAAGTTCAAACAATACAAAACTGTTGATTCCATCACTGATTTTAAAGCCACCTCATCAATTACTGCATGAACAAAATCGTTATACAAAAAACCCAACTGTCGCTTTCCTTCGATAAAATAATGATTTTCCTTATTAACAAAAACCCGTCCGATTACGTAGCCCACATCGTTTATCCGATTATATAAGAATGAGTCATTCAAAAAATTGTAAATATTAATAATACCACAAAAAGAACGGGTGGGGTCTTCTTTTACATAAGAGTTTCGCCATATCTGATGTGGTTTATCGAATTCAAAAACATTGGTATGCATTGAAAAAATAAGTAAATCACCGGCAATCCTCAGTTCAAATTCAAACTCACCCTTCTCCCTAAACTCCAATATGATGCGTTTATCAATAGACACTATTCCATCTTTTAAATCAGCAACTATTTGCTTAGCGCTTGATTTCAAAATCTTGAAGGCATGAAGTGTATTGGAATACACATCCTGTTTCATACTTGATTTTTCTTTCAGCGTTTTTAAAATGAGTTCGTGTGGTGTTAGTTTTTCCATTTTGTTAAATTTAAGACCCCTCCTAACCTCCCCAAAGGAGAGGGGCTGTTTAATATGCTTTAGCAAATATAACCCTCTGTGTGGAGGGTTTTCCAGAGTATATACAATTCCCAGCTTCCTGCTTGTTATTTAACGGAATACAGCGAATGGTGGCTTTGGTTTCTTCTTTAATTTTCTGTTCTGTTTCAGGGGTTCCGTCCCAGTGTGCTGATACAAAACCGGGTGTTTCTTCCAAAATACGTTTAAACTCATCATACGAATCGGCTGTGTATGTTTTCGCTTCGCGCATTGTTAAAGCCTTTTGATATAGATTATCCTGAATCTGTTCCAGCAAATGTTCTATTTTATTTTCAATGTCCGCCTGTTGAAGCGTTTCCTTTTCCATGGTATCTCTACGCGCCACCTCAACTGTTCCATTCTCCAAATCACGGCCACCAATAGCAATTCTAACAGGCACACCTTTTAATTCATATTCTGCAAATTTCCAACCCGGACGCTGTGTATCCCTGTCATCATATTTTACACTTATTCCTTTAGCTTCCATCGCTTTTTTCATTTTCAAAACCACCGCGCTGATTTGAGCTAATTGCTCTTCGCCTTTATAAATGGGCACGATTACCACCTGGAAAGGCGCTAACTTTGGAGGCAGCACCAATCCTTTATCATCGGAATGCGACATCACCAAAGCACCCATCAGCCGGGTAGAAACACCCCAGGATGTAGCCCATACAAAATCCTGCTTGCCTTCCTTATTTGCAAATTTTACATCAAACGCTTTCGCGAAATTCTGTCCTAAAAAGTGAGAAGTACCGGCCTGCAATGCTTTCCCGTCCTGCATCAATGCTTCAATACAATAAGTTTCGATGGCACCCGCAAAACGTTCGTTGGGTGTCTTCACTCCTTTAATAACAGGTATTGCCATCCATCTTTCAGCAAAATCGGCATAAACATCCAACATTTTTTCAGTTTCAACAACAGCTTCCTGCGCTGTTGCGTGTGCTGTATGACCTTCCTGCCATAAAAACTCAGTAGTTCTTAAAAACAGCCTGGTACGCATTTCCCAACGCACCACATTTGCCCATTGATTAATCAGTAAGGGTAAATCACGATAGGATTGTATCCAGCCTTTATAGGTATTCCAGATAATAGTTTCGGATGTTGGTCTTACTATTAACTCTTCATCCAGTTTAGCTGTTTCATCAACAACTATTCCACTTCCATCCTCTGCATTTTTTAAGCGGTAATGAGTAACAACAGCACACTCTTTCGCAAATCCCTGAACATGACTGGCTTCCTTACTGAAAAATGATTTTGGAATAAACAATGGAAAATACGCATTCACATGTCCGGTATCCTTAAACATTTTATCTAAAGCCTGCTGCATTTTTTCCCAAATGGCATAGCCATAGGGTTTAATCACCATACACCCCTTTACCGCCGAATGCTCCGCCAAATCAGCCTTTACAACCAACTCATTATACCATTCTGAATAATTCTCTTCGCGACTTGATAACTCTTTGCCCATATGGTTTTTATTTGTGGTATAGTATTTGTAATTCTGTTAAATAATTGTAATTATGTTAATTAATTGTAATTTTACGTTTGGCTTGAGAATCACAAAAATAGAAAATTAAATCTTTTGCCAAAGAGTTTGTCAAATTTAAAGCATTCCCCGAAATTTAAAACATATCCAAATGAAAACGGACTTAACCTTACTAATTGCTGCAATCACTACACTATCTATATGTGCGGTGCCAAAAATTGCAACAGCCCAAGTGAATGATGACATTTATTATTCGTCGAAAGATGCTGCCGCTGATAAAGAAAAGCGCCACCAGCTTGCTGAGCAAAAAAAGCAGCAACAATTGGCTGATGAGGAGAAGAGAAAAGCAGAAGATGCAAAAAACTCTGAAGGTAAGGATCAAAATAAATCTCTTAAGTCAACGCAAAGCTCCAATCCTGATGATTATTATTATTCCACTACCGAAAAAAGCATAGACGCCGATGGCAATACTAATGTCACCAACAACTATTACGACAGGCCTTTTAATTATGATGATTATTATGATGATGAATACTCGGTTCGTTTAAGACGTTTTCATAATAATTGTGGCAGCTATGGCTATTATGACGATTATTACACTAATTCCTACTGGTACACCGGAAACCCATATAACTATGGTACAAGTGTTTATATGGGCTATAATTTTTGGGGATCTTCATACATAGCTTATACCTATAACCCAGGTTTTTTCATGTATTCGAATTTAGGTTGGGGATATGACCCTTGGTACTCTCCATACCACGGCAATCCATACGGTGGATATGGCGGATATGGTGGTGGATATTACGGTTATAGTCCATATATGAGTGCATATGGAAACGGATACAATCAAGGATACGCTAACGGATATAACGATGGTTATTATAGTAATAATTATTTCAACAGCTATGACAATAACAGTTATTATTACGGTCCAAGAGGTACCACAAGTGCAAACGGTCGTACTACATCCCAGCCAACAATGGCGCACAGATATATTGCAGCAGTTGAACAAGAAACGAAAAAACCTTTTGAAGCCACTAAGGGCAGAGAGAATAATCCGTTTACTCTGAACAAGGCAGTAGGTGATAATAACTCCAGAACAATTGCTCCATCACGTAATGAACAACAAAAACCACGTGATGAACAGGCGAAACCACGTAATGAGCAACCGAATTACAATCAGCAAAAGCCACGTGAAGAACAGCCGAAACCTCGTGAAGAAAAACCTAGCTACAATCAACAAAAACCAAACAATGAGCAGGTGAAACCACGTAACGAACAACCGAAATACGAGCAACCAAAATACGAGCAGCAAAAACCGCGTGAACAGCAACAAACGCAACCTCGTAACGAGCAACCGAAATACGAACAGCAAAAACCACGCGAAGAGCAAGCGCAACCACGTAATGAGCAGCCTAAACAACAGCAACAACCTCGCAAAGAACAATCTAGTGTTGAACCGCCCAAAACAATTCAGGCTGCCCCGAAAACAGAAAATTCAAGAAGCGATAATGGAAACAGCAGTGAAAAACCAAGTTCTTCACCGGTAAAATCAGGAGGAAGAAGATAATCTCTAAAATTAGATTTGAGAATGAGTATTGAGAAAAAAACATCTCAATCTCATTTCTCTCATCTCAAGACTAATTACGACATCCCATTACTAAAAAAAATAACCATGAAAAAACAGACCTTAATACTAGGGATAGGATTATTCTATGCCTTTTCTACAACAGCGCAAAATGATATTGACGCGATGAGATACTCGCAACTAACCTTTGGTGGAACGGCGCGTTTTGCTTCCATGGCAGGTTCTATGGGTGCGCTTGGAGGTGATATTTCAACATTAAGTTTTAATCCTGCAGGAATAGCGGTATTTCAGAAATCTGAACTTTCAATAACGCCTTCTATTTTTTCGCAACATACTTCATCCACTTATAATAATACAGATGCAGGAGACGGAAAATTAAATTTTAATTTCGGCAATATCGGTTTAGTGGCAGCCTGGAAAGCGAGAGAAAATAATACTTCCGGATGGGAGTCGTTTAATTTCGGATTTGGATATAATCGCACTAATAATTTCCATAACCGAATCAGCATAGAGGGAGACAACAAAACTAATTCATTGCTCGACACCTATGTTGGGAATGCAAATGGGCATGGGAGCGCTGATTTTGATGGATTTTCAACAGATTTGGCATGGCAAACATGGCTGATGGATTCCATTGGACCAAATACGTATAATCATGTAATTACAAATTATGGTGAGAGGCAAAAGAAATCAGTAGAGAGCAGAGGCTCAATGGGTGAAACCGTTTTGAGTTTCGGAGGCAACTATAAAAACAAGGTATTAGTAGGCGGAACGATTGGTTTTGTGAATGTCAGATATGTTGAAGAGTCGGTTTATGAAGAAATAGATCAGGAAGATACTATTTCCAATTTCAAATCATTCTCGTATGTACAAAACCTAACCACAAAAGGGAACGGAGTTAATTTAAAACTAGGTATGATTTTTAAACCAACCGACTGGGTACGAATAGGCGCAGCCATTCACACACCTACCGTGCTTGGGTTAAATGACGCTTACTCAAGTTCAATGCATTCGGATTTGGATACTGTTAAATATGATGCAGAATCTCCTAAAGGATCATTTGATTACAGTATTACTTCGCCCTTCAGAGCTATTGGTAGTCTTGGATTTATTATTGGCAAATATGCTTTATTAAATGTTGATTACGAATATATTGATTACACATACGCACAACTCAATGCAAGCCCGAATGTTTTTGCAGATGTAAATAAAACCATTCGTTCGAAATACACTGCCACTCAAAATATCAGTGCCGGAGGAGAAGTTCGCCTTGACCCACTTAGTTTCAGACTCGGATATGCTTTATATGGCAGTCCGTTCAAAGGCGGTGACAACAAAAACGCAGCACGCACAAGTTACACCGGAGGTGTTGGTTTTAGAGAAAACAACTATTTTATTGACTTCGCTTATGTATTTACAAAATATACTGAATACGGTTATTTGTATGACCCTTCTGGATTAGACCTGAAAACAGTAAAAAATAATTATACAAATTCAAGCTTCATGGTAACTTGTGGTGTGAAATTTTAATGGCTAACCTTGATGTATCAGTGTAACATTTGCCACAGAAACAACAAAACTAATAGCTTACGCACACTCCGAGGCATAGCTCCGAGGAATTCAAGAGATTGAATAAAAAATTAAGCCCATGATTAAATTCAAAAACATTTTACCCCTGATGTTTATTACATGGCTTTTGCCTTCGTGCGTTGTAACCAATAATTTGTATGTGAATGACCCTACCCCACTGGGTAAAGGAAAAGGTCGAGGATATATAGGTGGCGGAACAGGCATAAAACCAAAAATTGATTCTATTTCCGGTGCCACGGTGATAAATTTCTCGAATAAAATTTCTGCGGCTCCCATTTTATCATTAGGCGGTCAATATGGAATCGGGAAACATATGAATTTGCGGGGGGCTGTTCATTTCCCACAGCTTATTGGTGGAATCGGGGTCAGAGGAGGCATTCAATATGGTTTTTTTGAAACAAAATCTAAATTCAATGCAGCATTAGGTGTGGATTTAAGTGGCGTATGGGGAAGGGATTCTGTTAAATTTTTTGGTACTTATTTTCAAACTCCCCATGAAGTTAATAATGCTTTTAATGCAGATTTTTCATTGCCGATTTCATATCAATTTAAAGAGCATTTTAGTGTCATATTAACCCCGCGTTATTCTTTTTACTCATTTGACGTAAAAAGATATCTTGACAGGGAAATCAGTACAGAGTTCACGTTTCAGGCACCTGTGCTATCTCTGGGGGTTCGAATTCACAATGTTTATCTTGAATCAAGTGCAATTTATTATAATACTACTTTTTATCCTCATTTTGGAATCGCTTACGTTTTTGCAAATGATTAGTATTTTTCACAACAATTTTCAATTTTCATAATAATAATAATAACTGAAGTTCCAAAAAAATAATCTCACAAAAAAAGCCCCTTGAAAAGTTCAAGGGGCTTTTTATTAATATTCATCTTCATTAAAGAAGAAATCATCTTTAGTAGGATAGTCGGGCCAAATCTCTTCAATGGTTTCATACATCTCTCCCTCATCCTCAATTTCCTGAAGGTTTTCAATCACTTCCATAGGAGCTCCCGAACGAATTGCAAAATCAATTAATTCATCTTTTGTCGCAGGCCATGGCGCGTCTTCCAAATTCTTTGCTAATTCAAGTGTCCAGTACATTATTTACAATTTTGATAATTTGAACGTAAAAACTTAATTATTTGTTATACTTTGATAAAGTAAATTTTTGCACAATTATTATTTCAAGCAAAAACTTTGTCGACAAATGGTGATTTTTCTGCAAAAGTAAAAATTAATTTCACTAATCAAAATGAAATAAAACAATTATTTACATGCGTGGTTTCCATTGCATCTCCTGAGCCTTTAAATCCATGGAAAGTTTGCGCGACAGTACAAAAAGATAATCGCTAAGGCGATTGAGATATTTAATTACTAAATCAGAAACAAAACTGTTTTCGGAAAGATGAACAACCAATCGCTCTGATCTGCGACAAACACATCGGGCAACATTGCAAAACGAAACAGAAGTATGACCGCCGGGTAATACAAAAGAATGCATTTCGGGTAATGTTTCATTCATTTTATCAATTTCCTGTTCTAACAATGTAATATCTTCCTCTTTTAAATCAGGGAGCTTCATGGCTCGACCGGGCTCACCATGTGTTTTAGATTTTTCAGGATCCGATGCAAGTATTGAGCCTATTGTAAATAAACGGTCCTGAATTTCAAGTAATATTTGCTGGCTGTGCTCGTCTATTTCCTGATCCCTCACTAACCCGATATGGGAATTAAGTTCATCTATTGTTCCATAAGTTTCGATACGGAGGTGATGCTTGGGCACGCGGGCGCCACCAATCAATGATGTTTGCCCTTTATCACCCGTTTTTGTATAAATTTTAAATGTCATAATAACGTATTTTGACTTATTGTTACTAGTCTTGTTTAATTATAAAAAGGCGCAATGTCATGTCGAGGTTTGACGAGACATCTTTTTTAAGTGAAAAAGATTCCTCCGCTATGGTCGGAATGACGCACAATACGTCAAAACAAATTTAAATAACATTAGCAGTAATGGAACTTACAGTAATAATGTTTTCATTTTTGTAATCGCGTTCTATCATTCCGTCTTTTAAACGAACAATCCGATGGGCGTGCTGCGCTATGTCTTCCTCATGCGTTACCAGTATAATGGTATTCCCGTTTTTATGTATTTCTTCCAAAAGTCCCATTATCTCTATCGATGTTTTTGAATCCAGATTACCTGTAGGCTCATCAGCTAAAATAATAGCCGGGCGATTCACCAAAGCACGCGCAATTGCAACCCGTTGTCGCTGTCCACCCGACAATTCATTTGGCCGGTGCATAACACGATCACCTAATCCAACCTGCTCTAATACCTCCTGACCACGTTTCAACCGATCGGCTTTACTATAACCGGCATAAATAAGTGGAAGCATCACATTGTCAAGAGCAGTGGAACGTGGCAACAAATTAAATGATTGAAAAACAAAACCGATTTCCTTATTCCTTACTTCTGCCAATTTATTATCTAACATTTGTGATACAGAAATTCCGTTTAAAATATATTCTCCACCCGATGGGCTGTCTAAACAACCAAGAACATTCATAAGTGTAGATTTTCCGCTACCCGATGGGCCCATTAAAGCTACGTATTCATTTTTGTAAATAGTAAGAGAAACGGAGCGTAACGCATGAATCACTTCTGTGCCTATTTTATAGGCTTTGGCAATTTTGGATAATTGAATTATTGATTCCATATAGAACAATGAATTACGAATATACTACGAATTATACAAAAACAAACAAATAAGTAATTTAATTGTGTATAATCAAAAAATATTTTGTATCTTAGTACGCTGTTTTTTT
>JAVHPR010000268.1:0-12776 GCA_036170695.1 Bacteroidia bacterium | reverse complement strand
ATAAGGAGCTAAGATACTATTTTTTTACATGTCTAAAGCAGATAAGCAATTCTTTTTATTTCAAATTATGATATACTGTTTGTATATCATCATCTTTTTCAAATTTTCCTATTAGAACCATTGCTTCCTCAATTTGTTCATCTGATAATTCAATGGTGGAGTTAGGAATACGCTCCAATTCGGAACTGATAATAGTCAATTTTTTTGCTTCCAAAGCCTTCTGCATAGTACCGAAATCGGTAAAAGCTGTATAGACCACAATTTCTTCCTCATCACTTTCTATTTCATCTGCACCAAAATCAATCAAGTCCATCTCTAATTCTTCAAGATTAATATTTTCATTTTTAATCCGGAAAACGCCTTTTCGTTCAAACAAATAATCCAAAGACCCTGTTTTTCCCAATTCTCCACCATAACGATTGAAATTCATACGCACATTTGCAACAGTACGCGTTGGATTATCGGTTGCACATTCACATAAAATTGCAACTCCAAAAGGACCTTTTCCTTCATAAACAACTTCTTCTAAATTTGATACATCCTTTGAAGTAGCGCGTTTTATAGCAGCATCAATCCTGTCTTTAGGCATATTCAAGCCTTTCGCATTTTGAATAGCCATTCTCAAACGGGCATTACCATCCGGATCACCACCTCCAAGTTTTATTGCAATTGCAATCTCTTTTCCTATCCGGGTAAAGCCTTTTGCCATTTTATCAAAGCGGGCAAACATTTTATACTTGCGTTTTTCGAATACACGTCCCATATATTATATGTAATTAACAGATTAAACTAATAACGAATGATTTTTAAAATACAAATTTATAAAAAATGATGATTAATAATCAGAGTCGGACTATAATTTTAATATTATTCATTGTTAAGGGGTTATAACAATACTTCTGTACTTTATAAATCGTCAAGGCTAAAGCCCTTTATTAGTAGCATTTTTAATAACCCCGCCTTTAAAGGCGGGGTTACAACGAAAACCAATAAATATAGGGACTTTAGTCCTTACTTGAAAAAACTACCTAACCATTGTTAGTATAATCCTTTTAAGTATTCAACAATCAATACTGCTTCTTTGGCTTCTTTCACATCATGTACACGAAGTATTTTCGCCCCTTTTTCCAATGAAATAGTATTTAATATCGTAGTGCCGTTTAATGCATCTTCGGCTTTAATCTTCAATAATTTATTGATCATGGATTTTCTTGAAAATCCAACTAATAGTGGAAATCCAAATGAATGAAATTTTTCAAGATTCTTTAGTAATTCATAATTATGTTCAATTGTTTTTCCAAATCCAAATCCCGGATCCAAAATAACATATGAAACGCCCAGGTCATTTAATAATTTAAGTTTACTTTGAAAAAAAGAATACAACTCTTCTGTTACATTGTTGTATAACGGCTGTTGTTGCATGGTTTGCGGGGTCCCCTGAATATGCATTAAAATATATGGAACTTTCAGTTTTGCCACAGTAGAAAACATCAAATCGTCCATTGTTCCGCCCGAAATATCATTAATTATATTTGCGCCAGCCTCCACAGCTTTTGAGGCTACAGATGCCCTGAAAGTGTCGGCTGAAATTAGTATTTCAGAAAAATGTTTACGAACTGATTTTATAACAACAATAAGACGCTCCATTTCTTCCTCTTCCGATACAAATTCCGCCCCGGGCTTGGTAGAGCAGGCTCCGATATCAATAATATCAGCCCCCTCAGCAATCATTTGCCCGGTATGGTCCAACCAAAGTTTTTCAGATGTATATTGCCCTCCGTCAAAAAATGAATCGGGTGTAGCATTTAAAATACCCATTACCAAAGGCATGGAATTTCTGTTAAAAATCTGTTTTATTTTTTCTAAAAAAAATGTATCTTGCGGGCACATTTAAAAAATTATTGAATTAGTGATTTGGAGATTTTGTGAATTAATGATTTAGAGATTTTATTATTTCTGCTCGCAAATTCATAATGAACAGAATGAAAATCCTCTAAGCCTCCAATTCTCTGGCTCTCAGATTTATTATGAATAAAACTTCAACCGAATACGATACCGCAATTGCTTTATGTAAAGATATTTTCATAAAAAAGATGAAAGATTATGGTACAGCCTGGCGCATTTTACGAACCAGTTCTATTACCGATCAAATTTTCATCAAAGCCCAACGTATCCGAAATATCGAAGACAAAGGTACTCAAAAAATAAGTGAAAATGTCCGCTCCGAATATATTGGTATCGTTAATTATTCCATCATCGGGTTAATCCAATTGGCACTTAAAAATGATCTCCGAATGGATTTGCCAACTGATGAAGTAAGTAAATTATATACCATCTATGCAAAAGAGGCAAAGAATTTGATGGAGGATAAAAATCACGATTACGGTGAAGCATGGAGAGACATGCGGGTGAGTTCATTAACCGATTTGATTTTAATGAAACTCTTACGCATCAAACAAATTGAAGACAATAAAGGTGAAACCATTATATCTGAAGGCATTGATGCTAATTTTCACGACATGATTAATTATGCAATTTTTGCTTTGATAAAGTTAAACCACCTCACCCCTTAATCCCCTCTCCAAAGGAGAGGGGGCTGGACATAAAAAAGAAAAAAAAAGAAAAAATATTAATATACATACTAACCCAACTCACCTAACCTCCCCCCTCCTTTGGAGAGGGGATTAAGGGGTGAGGTTTAATAATTACAAAATGAAAATAGTAATTTTAGTATTCCGCATTTTAGTGGGTCTCTTATTCATTTTTTCTGGCTTCATTAAAGCCAATGATACCCTAGGTTTTTCATATAAACTGGATGAATATTTTGAAGTATTCGGAACCGAATGGATAAAACCGTTGTCGCTTTACATTTCTATTTTCATGTGCGCCTTTGAAATGCTTCTTGGTTTCATGCTATTGCTAGGTGCACGCATTAAGCTTACACTATGGCTTTTATTATTAATGACCTTGTTTTTTGCTGCATTAAATTTCTATTCAGGATATTTTGATAAAGTTAAGGAATGCGGATGTTTTGGTGATGCAATAAAAATGACTCCATGGCAGGAGTTCCGCAATAATATTATAATACTTGTGATGACGATTGTCATGATAATTAAAAATGATTATATAAAACCCCTTATGGGAAGAAAAATTGAAAATGGATTTGCTTTAATTGTAATTATTGCTTGTTTTGGTTTTCCTCTATACACCTATTATTATTTACCTGTCATCGACTTCCGACCATATGCAATTGGTAAAAATATCCCAGAGCAAACCAAAGGAACACCCGATGAAGTTAAATTCTTTTACACGCTAAAAGATAAAAAAACAGGAGAGATAAAAGAAGTTGAAAAATGGCCGGAAAATTGGGATCAGATTTACGATTACCAGAGCAACAGAACTGAAGTTACAAAAAAAGGAATTGATGCTAAGATAAAAGACTTTGCAATTTCAAACCTTGAGGGATCAGATTATACCCAGGATATTATTGAAAATCCTGAATACAATTTTTTAATGATCTGTTATGACTTAGAGCAAACAGATAAAGATGTTTTTGGTAAAGTTAATGATTTCGCGGCTCTTTGTAAACAAGATAGTGTTGCATTCATTACGCTCACTTCATCTACAAAAGGGACCATTGAAAAGTTTAAAATAGATGCAAAAACAAACATTGATTTTTATAATTCCGATGGTACTGTTTTAAAAACAATGATTCGTTCCAATCCGGGGTGTATGCTTTTGAAAGGCGGAACTGTAGTTGACATGTGGCCTTACCATTCTTTTCCATCCTACAGCGATGTGAAAGAAAAATACTTTAAGAAGTAGGATTGTGATAAAATTTATACTGAAACGCTTATTTTATGGTTTCCTTGTATTGCTTGGGGTTATTACCGTAGTGTTTCTTCTTTTCAATGTATTACCCGGTGATCCTGCGCGAATGATGCTGGGGCAACGTGCTGATCAGGCTTCTATTGATGCTATCAACAAAGATTTGGGGCGTGATAAACCACTGGCAACGCAATTTCTGATGTACCTGAATGATTTATCACCACTATCCATTCAGGATCCTATTAATAAAAATCATGTTCTTTATTTAAATCCCGACAAATATTCTTCCTATCAAAAATTGTTTCCGGTATCACGCTCGAAAATAGTTGTGCTTAAATATCCCTATTTAAGGAGATCCTATATCACAAAGCGTAAAGTGTCTGATATTATTGGTGAAACACTTCCAGAAACAACGATACTCGCCTTTTCTTCTATTGCATTTGGTTCCTTTTTTGGAATTTTATTGGGTATATTTTCAGCCCTGAAAAAAAACACATGGTTCGATAAATCATCACTGGTTTTTGCAATTTTTGGCATGGCCTTGCCCTCCTTTTTTATCGGCCTAATCATTGCCTGGTTTTTTGGTTTTATTTTACGTGATTATACCGGCTTAAACAATGTTGGCTCTTTATTTACCACCGATGATTTCGGAGAAGAACATCTTACTTTAAAAAATCTTATATTGCCAACTTTAACACTTGGTTTACGTCCTTTGGCTATCATCATTCAATTAACACGAAGTTCATTATTAGATGTACTTTCGCAAGATTACATCCGTACCGCTACCGCAAAAGGATTAACATTTTATAAAGTAGTTTTTAAACACGCTTTAAAAAATGCACTAAATCCTGTAATTACCGCTATTTCGGGTTGGTTTGCAGGATTAATGGCAGGTGCAGTTTTTGTGGAAATTATTTTTAGCTGGAAAGGTATAGGTTATGAAGTGGTAGATGCTCTTAACAAAAATGATTTACCTGTTGTAATGGGCGCCACTCTGGTATTTGCTGTAATATTTGTATTAATAAATATTTCGGTTGATATAATTTATGGTATTTTAGACCCGAGGATAAGGGTGCAATAAGAAAAGCCTCTCCCCTTAATCCCCTCTCCAGAAGAGAGGGGGCGAAATGAAAAGAAAGTTAGAAAGAAAGAAAAATAAAATATTAACAATTAACAAGGTATATCTCCTTCACCTATTGCCTCTCCCTTTTGGGGAGAGAATAAGAGAGGGGCTTCTTTATGAGAAAAAAAATTGTTGTCGGAAATTGGAAAATGAACAAAACATTAATTGAGGGCATTCAACTCGTTGATGAAATTACTAAAGGATTTTCCACCCAATCAGATGAGCATGTTTTAAAAATAATTGCTCCCCCCTTTATTCATCTGGCTACTTTTGCCGATAAATTAAAACATTTAAATGGGTTTCAAGTCGCAGCTCAAAACTGTCACCATATTTCTAATGGAGCTTATACGGGTGAAGTATCGGCTGCTATGATTGCCTCAACAGGTGCAAATTATGTTATTTTAGGCCATTCCGAACGAAGATTATATTTTGGTGAAAACTCCGGCTTGCTGGCCCAAAAAGTAAACATCGCCTTAGCAAATAATTTAACTCCTATATTTTGTATTGGCGAAAACCTTACGGAACGTAATGCTAATCAACATTTAGAAGTAATAAAGCTACAATTAAAGGAAGCTCTTTTTCATTTATCACCTTCCGATTTCAGCAAACTTATAATTGCTTACGAACCCGTTTGGGCAATCGGAACTGGTGTTACAGCTACTGTTCACCAGGCGCAGGGAATGCATAATCATATTCGTTCAGAAATAAATAAAAAATATGGGAAAGAAATTTCTTCAACTATTTCAATACTTTATGGAGGAAGTTGCAATTCAAAAAATGCAAAAGAATTATTTTCCTGTATTGATGTAGATGGAGGATTAATTGGTGGTGCATCACTTGTTGCAGCCGATTTTGTAACTATTGTAAATTCATTTGGCTTATAAAAATCACACTCAATCCGTCAATTATTGGTTCTTGAAGTGAAAATTGAATTTTAAAATAAAACTTCTTATATTTGAAATAAAAAAATGAAAAAAAATAATATAAAAAACCTACTGCATGAAAGCATTGAAAACATCAATGATAACGATTTTTTAATTGCTGTAAAACAAATATTAGACAGAAAATACCTCCCCTCCGACCAACCCAAATTGTCAAAAGCACAACTTCTTAGAGTTAAAGAATCCAAAGAACAAATTAAACAAGGAAAGTTTTTGACCAACGAACAAGCTGACAAATTAATCGACAGATGGCTAAAAGAATAAAGTGGTCTACTCATGCTGTTGCCGACAGGATTCAAATACTTAATTATTGGTATCAACGAATTGGCAATAAAAATTACAGTAAAAAACTGGACAAATCTTTAAAAGAAATTATCTTAAAACTTGCCGAATTTCCTAAGTTAGGTAGAAAATTAAGCAATCAGGAAGAACGTTTTTTTGTTAAAGACAGCTATCAAATTTTTTATATCGAGAACAAAGGATCTATTGAAATTCTTCATATTTGGGACAGCAGACGAAATCCTAACGAATTAGAATTGTAATACCTATAATTAAAGAATCTGCCTTAACCAGAGCAAAATTACCAAATGAATTATATTGAACTTATTGTAACAGTTGAACCAAAAGAACAAGGCAGCGATATCCTGATTGCTGAATTATCTGAACTAGGGTTTGAAAGTTTTGTTGATGCTGATTCAGGATTTTCAGCCTATATAAAAGAAGAAGAATATTCTGAAAACGAAATAAAAACTCTGTTTTTAAATTATTCCGACTTTTTAAAAATAACTTCTGTTTCCAAAATCATTCAGCAACAAAATTGGAACAAAGAGTGGGAAAGCAGCTTTCAACCTATCGCTGTGGATAGGAAATGTTATATCAGAGCTCCTTTTCATGAACCGCAAAAAAGTTTTTTATACGATGTGATTATTGAACCGAAAATGTCATTTGGAACGGGGCACCATCATACCACTCAATTAATGATTCAGAAATTAATGAAACTCGATATAAAAGCCAAGTCATTATTGGATATGGGATGCGGCACAGGAGTTTTAGCAATATTGGCTTCTTTGATGAATGCAAATCCAATTACAGCAATTGATACAGATGAATGGAGTTACGAAAACAGCATTGAGAATTTACAAAAAAATAACATTAACAATGTAAATGTTTATAAAGGGAATGCTGAAATTTTGGCTGGGAAATTATTTCATACTATTTTAGCCAATATCAATAAAAATGTATTGCTGAATGATATGCCCGTATATATTCGTTCGCTTGAAGAAAATGGCAATCTGGTATTGAGCGGCTTTTTTGAAACAGATGTGAATGAACTTTTGCAAAAAGCAGTTGATTTGAAGTTGAGACTTGAAGAAAAGGTTGTAAACAATCAATGGACTATGTTACATTTTATTAAACAACCTTACGAATAAACTAATAAAAAAATGAATTTGCCTGGTTACTAATAACGAATAAAAAAACGAATTTACATGGTTACTAATAACGAATAAATTACGAATTTACGAATCTGTGTTTACTGTTTTTTTATACACAGTTTAGTAAATTCGTAAAGATTCGTTTATCCGTAACCGTATATTTGTAAAGATTCGTTTATCCGTAACCGTATATTTGTAACGATTCGTTTATCCGTAACCGTAAATTCGTAAAGATTCATTATTCGCAATATGCAAATCGTAATTAAATCTATTTAGATGAGAAATTTCAAAACTATTTTATTATTTTTTATTGTTTTTTCTTTTACACAGAAAACAATTGCACAAATTAATCCCATCAAGCAATATTCCGAAGATCCCATAAAATTTCTGGAAGAAATAAAAGCCATGTTTGAAGTTACAACCATGAGTAAAAGAGAAATAAAGGATTATATGGAGCAATTTACATTGGCCTGGAACTCGCCAAACTATACTACTGATTTAAAACAAGCTACCTACAGCACTTGTAACCAGATGATCAAGAAAAAGGTGCGTATTTTACCAGAATACAAAAGTTACCTCAGTTCGGTAATGAACATTGTAAATTCTCATCAGACTGAGGAGAATTTCAATTCCTGGCAAAAGTGCATCGACAAAATTTTAAATAGCAAAATTGTAAGGAACTATGCCGAATATTTAGAAATGAGTGAAAATTTATTCGCTACAAATACTTTTTATAAATCAGCAGTGGTGGAATTTTGTTCCAATAACAATAACTTTAAGTTTGAATACGACAGTGTTCCAAAAGTGATTTTTCCAAGTCTGAATTTACGCTGTTTTAATAATCAAAATGATAGCGGTGTTGTATATAATACAAAAGGTATTTATTATCCAAATTCTGGGTTATTCAGAGGAGAGGGTGGCAAGGTAAACTGGATGCGTGCCGGTTTGGAGAACAATATGGTATGGGCTGAATTAAAAAAGTATCAAATTTCGCTTAAAACCAGTGGCTTTACAGCTGATTCAGTAGTATTTTATAATAATAATTATTTCAAAAACCCCCTTTTGGGTCGCTTATCCGAAAAAGTAGTTTCTGAAAAAGGGAGCAATATTTCCTATCCACGTTTTGATTCCTACAGCAAAAGAATGCAAATTCCTGACATCGCAAAAGATGTTGATTTTGATGGTGGTTTTGGTATGCGAGGTTCCAGATTTTTAGCTTCGGGCAGCAAAGAGGAAGATGCCACATTAATTTTTAAGCGGGAAGGAAAAAAGTTTTTGGTGGTAGGTGCAAAATTAATTGGAATCACCAAAGACAAATTTTCAGCCGAAAGTGCAAATTGCAAATTTTATTTTGATAAAGATTCTATTACACATCCCAGCATTAACTTTAAATTTATGGTCAAAGAGCGGATGTTATCTCTTATCCGCACCAATAACGGTATTTCAAAATCGCCTTTCATTAATACATTTCACAAAATAGATATGTATTTTGAAGAATTATCATGGAAGATAGATGATCCAAAAATTGATCTGCGAATGTTAGTGGGCAATTCACAGGAAGATGGGTCTTTTGAATCAGCTACTTATTTTCGTGCAAATCGTTATGATCAACTTCAGGGTATGGATGCACAAAACCCTTTAATTATGATACGTGATTTTGTTAAGAAAAATGGGAATTCACGCACATTTTCAGGTAATGATTATGCCCGCTATTTAAAATTTTCACCCAATGATGTTCGCCCTAACCTGGTAGGGTTATCCGCTTTAGGATTTATTTCTTACGATCCTGAAGCTGATGAAGTACATGTGAATGAAAAATTATATCAATACATTGCTTTCCATTCAGCTAAGCTCGATTATGATGTTATTCAGTTTCCATCCGTCACCCGTGGTACAAACAATGCGAGCATCAATCTCCTGAATTATGATATGACCATATACGGGGTGAGGCAAATTTTTATGAGCGACTCTCAAAACGTTGCAATTTATCCGGCAGAACAAAAAATTCTCTTAAAGAAAAATCGCGACTTTTCCTTTGCCGGAGTGGTTCATGCCGGACGTTTCGACTTTTTCGGAAGAGAATTTTCATTCGATTATAATAAATTTGTTATTGACCTGAAAAATGTTGATTCACTTCGAATGATGGTAAAATCACGCGAACCCGATGCTTATGGTGAATTTCCTTTGGTGAAAGTTAAAACGGTGATCGAAAAAATTAATGGTAATTTGGAAATAGATATCCCTGACAACAAATCAGGTATAAAACCTTCTCCAAGATATCCTATTTTTAATAGTTTCAAAGATTCATATGCTTATTATTCAAAAAAACAAATTCAAAACGGAAAATATCCTAAAGATAGATTTTATTTTCACCTGGATCCTTTTACCATAGATAGTTTGGATAACTTCTCCAATGAAAGTTTAATATTTAAAGGCGAGATGGTAACTGCCGATATTTTTCCGGTATTCAGAGAAGCACTTGTACTGCAGCAAGATTATTCATTAGGTTTTATTCATCCAACTCCGGCTGAAGGGTATCCGGCATATGGTGGAAAAGGAACTTTTAACAATGCTATTAAATTAAGCAATCAAGGACTAAAAGGTGATGGCTCTCTCAGTTATGTTACTTCCGTTTCGAAATCAAATAATTTTATATTTTATCCTGATTCTACTAAAGCAATCGTGCAAGTCTTTGATATTAAGGAACAAAAAACAAACCCTCAATTTCCAAAAGTACATGGCGAAGACGCCAATATACTATGGGTGCCGGCAAAAGATATTATGAATATTACAAATAGTAAAGACAAAAAATTCGTAATATATAATGGGCAGGCTCAATTTAACGGAAAACTTTCACTAACACCGAAAGAATTATCTGGTGGCGGAAGAGCTGATTTTAACCATGCTGAATTAACTTCAAAATTGATGAATTTCAAATTCAGAACATTTACTGCTGATACATCCAACTTTATTTTGAAAGACTCAGCAACCGGATTAACTGCTTTGGCAACCGTAAATGTAAATTCGTTTGTCGATTTTGATAAACGGGTAGGTACTTGTAAGTCGAACGGCAAAGGCTCCATTGTTCAATTCCCTCAAAACCAGTATATTTGTTTTATGGAAAGTTTTAAGTGGTTTATGGATAATTACAGCATTGATATTGGTACTGACAAAGGACAAAACACCGATACTAAAAGTGATTTGGATTTAGAAGGACCAGAATTTATTTCTGTCCACCCCAAACAAGACTCTCTGCGTTTTCACGCGTCTTCAGGTAAATACGATTTAAAAAAGTTTGTAATCTCAGCCAAGGGTGTAACCTATATCAATGTTGCGGATGCTCGGATATATCCTGAAAAAGGTGATGTAGTTGTTGATAAAGGCGCTGTTATGCGCACATTTACTAATTCAAAAATCATTGCAAATGCAATTACCAAGTACCACAATTTATACAACTGTACGGTAAATGTATATGCCCGTAAAAGCTATGCCGGTTCAGGTTCTTATGATTACATAGATGAAATTCAAGCCAAACGAACATTTTATTTCAGCAACATTGGTGTTGATACTACTTATCAAACATACGCAGAAACAGAAATCAGTGATACTTCTAAATTCGGCTTAAGTCCAAATTTTGAATATAAAGGAAAAGTAAAACTAAAAGCAGCAAATAACTTTTTAGTGTTTGACGGCTCAGCACGTATTGCACATAATTGCGCTTCAGTACCCAAAACATGGTTTAGATTTGAATCTGAAATTAACCCAAACTCTATTTATATACCTATTTCAAAAGAGCCTGTTGATGCAGCCCGCAGGCCAATTGCCGCATCACTTATGGTTACTACCGATTCCACACATTTTTATTCTGCTTTCTTATCACCAAAAAAATCAACAAGTGATTCTTATGTATTGCCTGCTGATGGTTTTTTATTTTTTGATAAAGCTTCACGCGAATACCGGATTTCTAATAAAGAGAAATTAGTAGAACTCGCCATGCCCGGAAAT
This sequence comes from Bacteroidia bacterium, assembly GCA_036170695.1. Classification (GTDB taxonomy): domain Bacteria; phylum Bacteroidota; class Bacteroidia; order 2-12-FULL-35-15; family 2-12-FULL-35-15; genus 2-12-FULL-35-15. Next base: position 1,446 of record JAVHPR010000268.1, on the reverse strand, counting down.
TATTTGAGTTTAAATACAGCAGCTTGTAAAGTATATGGTGAAGGGGCAATTAATTTAGGAGGAGATTTTGGACAGGTGAAAATGGAATCTTTTGGTAACGCTACACATCTTTTAATACCCGATTCAACCTTATTTGACATGATAATGTCAATCGATTTTTTCTTTGACGATGGGGCAATTGATAAAATGAGCGAAGCTATTGTAGCAGCTGCCAATTTAAGAGCAATTGATTTATCACGTCCAGTATTTGAAAAAGGCTTGCGTGAAATAATGGGGAAAGAGAAAGGTGATAAACTTATTACACAACTAAATCTAAGTGGTTCTTACAAAAAATTCCCGGATGAGTTAAAGAAAACTATATTCTTCAACGATGTTAAAATGGTCTGGAACAAGACAACACGCTCTTATACTTCCTCAGGACAACTAGGAATTGGTAGTATCAACAAAACGCAAATAAATAAGTTGCTTGAGGGACGTATTGAAATAATTAAAAAACGTGGTGGGGATATTTTAAACATATATTTGGAAGTGGATCCTAACAACTGGTATTATTTTAATTATACCCGGGAAACGATGTTAGCTGTTTCATCAAACGAAGCATTTAACACCATTATAAAAGAGTTAAAATCAGATAAGCGCAAAAAAGCCGGTGGAAAAGGGGTACCGGATTATAATTTTAATAGTTGTCCACCTAGTAAAAAAACATTGTTTTTGCGTAAAACTAAAAGTGCTGAGGAAGAATAAATGCTAACATCAACAAACATACTATTTTTATTAGGAGCCTACCTCTTAGGCTCAATTCCTTCCGCCGTTTGGATTGGGAAATATTTTTACCATACTGACGTTCGTGAGTTTGGAAGCGGAAATGCAGGCGCTACCAATGTTTTCAGAGTATTGGGAAAAAAAGCCGGTATTCCTGTTTTGATAATTGACGTACTAAAGGGCTTTGCAGCTGTTTGTATTTCGTATGCAAGTGATTATTCAGTAGCATCTGAACAGTTTATTAATTTGCAATTAGTGTTAGGCATCGCATCTCTAGTAGGGCATATCTTTCCGATATTCGCTTCATTCAGAGGAGGAAAAGGAATAGCAACTCTTCTTGGAATTATATTAGCTATTCTACCTTTCGCTGCGCTTATTTCAATTGCGATTTTTATTACCGTTTTACTAATTTCTAAATACGTTTCATTAAGTTCAATGGCGGCAGCTGTGGCATTTCCAATTATTGTAATAATTATTTTCAAAACAACCACCCCCTCATTAATTATTTTCTCCATACTAATTGCAATAATGGTCTTAATCACACATCAAAAAAACATTGAACGCTTACTCCGAAGGGAGGAATCAAAAGCCAATCTGATAAAGAAAAAGAAAATAGATAGCCCTTCAGGCCCATAGCCGTCAGGTTAAGGATGTAAACATGTGAATGTCAATAACAAAGCTCAA
>JAVHPR010000267.1:0-2534 GCA_036170695.1 Bacteroidia bacterium | reverse complement strand
TCCTAAATTCAAGTAATTAATGCAACTTTTTAAGAGGATTGAGTAAAACATATTTTTCAAGACAAAGGAGAAAGAAAATATCTTCCCCCTCGTCCTGATGGATAAAGTTAAATTTTGCCCTCTCCTCGTCAAAAAAAAGTTGCAATATGAAACACTTAACCGTAGAACAAAGGTACACAATTTCAGTAATGAAAAAGCGAAATTACAGTCAAAAAGAAATTGCCAAAGCCATTGAGAAAGACAAGTCGGTTATAAGTCGCGAGTTGAAGCGAAACTGCGACAAACGCAGCGGTAATTACAATAGCGATTTGGCCCAGCGAAAATACGAGCAAAGACAAAAGGATAAGCCCAAGTGCATTAAATTTACAAAAGAGATTAAAAGTTTCGTTGAAAGTTGGCTTGATAAAGATTATAGTCCTGAACAAATAGCAGGCAGAGCAAAGTTAGAAGGAATAAATTGCGTTAGCCATGAACGACTTTATCAGCACATTTGGCAGGATAAAAAGCAAGGAGGTAAATTACATTTGCATCTCAGACGAAAGGGAAGAAAGTACCGCAAACGAGGTGCCGCAAAGGATACCAGAGGCATAATCAGAGATCGTGTTGATATATCTGAACGTCCTGCTATTGTTGAACAAAAGCAAAGACTGGGCGACCTTGAGATAGATACTGTAATAGGACAAAATCATAAAGGTGCTCTGTTAACCATAAACGATAGAGGAAGTAGCATAGTTTGGATCACAAAGCTAAGTGGAAAAAATGCTGAGGAACTGGCACAAAAAACAATTGAAACATTGACCCCTTATAAGGAATTGCTTCATACCATTACGGCTGACAATGGTAAAGAATTTGCGGAACATAAAACAATAAGCAAAGGATTGGGTATTGACTTTTACTTTGCAAAACCGTATCATTCTTGGGAACGTGGAGCTAATGAAAACACCAATGGTTTAATTCGACAGTACTTTACTAAGGGATCATCGTTCGAAAACATTACAGATAAAGACGTAGCGGATGTTCAAAAAATCTTAAATAATCGCCCAAGAAAAAAATTAAATTTTTTAACACCCAATGAATTTTTCTTTATAAATTTGCTAAACCAAAAAGTTGCATTTGTGACTTGAATTCAGCAATTAAAAAAACAAAAGGGATTCAGTTATGAGCAACTGACTCCCTTTTAAAATTTTAATATTCAATTAGTTTTTAACAATTCTCAAAGTCTGTATTCCCTGTTTTGACTGAAGTTTTAGAAAATACACTCCTGGAAGGTAGGATGAAAAATCCAATTCTTTTTTGTTAATTCCATTTTCGATGCTCCAGAACATAGCATCTGTTTTTCTTCCTAAAACATCAAGAACGTCCACTGAAATATTTTCACGATAATATCCGTCAAGTTGCAAAACAAATTTTCCAGTTGTCGGATTTGGGAAAACAGAGGCATTGCGAAAAACTTCTAGATTTGTCTCATTAATACTTTGTGGTAGTGGAGTAAAACAAACATTATCAAGATAGCCATTATCCATAATATAAATAATAGTGTCTTTAGAAAGATTTCGCGTTTCAAACGTAACACTAAAATTTGTTCCTGCGTATGCATCCAAATTTACGTAATGAGTGGTGTAAGTATCGTTATTGGCAGGTGGTGGATTGTAGGTACCGCCAATTTGGGTACCATTTACTAATACTCTAAAATTGCTTGCCATTGAATAATCTCCGGCACCCAATATCATTTCATAAGCCGTTTTCCCATAAGTTTGTTTTAAATCAAACCGCATATTGGCAGTTGACCACGTGGAAGCATCAACACAAAAAGTAACTTTAGCAGATAAAAATTCATTAATACTCCATGTATTAGTTCCATTAGGAAATTCAATCATATCAATATAATTCATTGCATTTCCACCTGTCATCTGAAAACCTTTGGTACCTGTGTTATGAGCCACTGATGAAACAAAAGCATGAGAATATGCAGTGGTGCTAATCATCATTAAATTATTGATGTTTAACTCTTCAAACCCAACGGTGTCATTTCCAACAGAGAAAGGATTTTTGACTTTATAATTATTAAAATAATCATTCGTGTTCATATTATCAATATCAAACTCAGTCCACGCATCGAGGGAGTGAATACCAGGCAACGATAAATCTGCAGGGACAGAAAAAGTAAAATTAACAATGCTATCGCTGTATAAGGAAGCTGATAAAATAAGCGTGTCATGAACAGGAGTACCACCATCAACTCTATAAGCAACAACTATAGAATCGTTTGCAGGCAGGGAATCGCATCCAAAAAACTTTACATCAATATTTACTAATTCAGCATTACTTAAATCACATCCTGAGTTAGGTGCATGAAAACCAACAACACCAACATCAACATTTTGTTGAAGTTTGCTTTCAAAAGTATAACCAACAATTGAATCGTTGAAACTAACCGTATCATGTGCATAGGCAATCCAACAATCAATGGTGTGTGTCCCAAGTATGGAGGCATCAAAAGTTGTTGCAAAAGTATAATTAAGCGTGTCGCCTCC
>JAVHPR010000266.1:0-12784 GCA_036170695.1 Bacteroidia bacterium | reverse complement strand
TTACAGAGTTAAGTTGTTGACAATCAAATTGTTAATAACACCGAAACTTTAGATAACTTTCTCATTTCTCGCATTAGGTTTAGTATTTAATTCCTGCAAAAAGGATATCCCATCCAGCGAAGGCGAAATAAACAATATTTCTACAGAGCAAAAAATCCTGATGTTTGACTTTACCGGTGTTCAATGTTACCCTTGTGGCGCAGATGCTATGCCTGCAATGGATAAGGCTATTGCGGATCATAAATATAAAGTGTGTCCAATGGCAATTAATTGCGGTGGCGCCTCAGATGGTCTTCTTTATTATTTTAATTACTATGGTTTCGATCAGCAATTTAATATCACCGGCACCCCAACTATGTTGGTTGGTCTGAATCAATCTTCTACCTATGATTTCAATACAGATGTAAATGCTGCTGTTGCTGCCGCATCTGCAAGAGCAACATGTGGAATTGGAATAGTAAAATCTATTGCCGGTACTAAGCTGACCATTACTACTAAGACTCAGTTTTTCGATGACGCTACCGGGAAATATAATTTAGCGCTTTACGTTATTGAAAATAATATAATTTTTGATCAGGACGGTAGCGCTGCCGGAGCAAACACCGTTCATAATCATGTTTGCAGGGCTTCGGTAATTGGAAGCAACTTCGGATTACCAATAATTGCTACCTCCATTGCCAAAGGGGCAACAATTGACAGGATAGATAATTACACCATAGATCCTACAATAATGAATGCGGCTAACCTTGAAGTAATAGCTGTTGTTTATAAAATGGACGCCAGCAACGTAGCTGTTAGTATTGTAAATTCAAACATAACAAAATTTCCTGAATAAATAGTTCGACTTATTTTGCTTTTGATTATTCATCAAAGCATTGCTGCCGGGAATTTTGAAATAATTTTCAATAAATAGGAGGCTCTAGTATTATGAAAAAAGTTTTTTTATGTTCTTTTTTGATACTTTTCATTGGTTTTAGCATTGATGCATCGGCTAAGGGAAAAAAGAGAAAAAAAGCTCGTCAGGCCTGTAGTCAGGGTCAGATTTTTGTCCAGTTAGGAGGAGGTTTTCCCTCCTTAAATAACCCAACCGTTGATGATTTGAAACCTTATGGTACAATAAAAACTATTTATCATCCTCCTTTATACGGAAGTTTTGGTTATGGTGTCATTGATAATCTTGATGCCGGCCTTTTGGTTGCATATTCTTCCTTTGCAGCAACAGTTACAGATGTTACGGATCCCGTTTATACTCAAGGGTTAAATTATTCATTCATAACAGTTGGAGCAAGAGCCGCCTACCATTTGAGGCTTGTAAAAAGCCTTAAAAACCTTGATACCTATGCCAATGTTATGGTGGGGTATAAAATATCGAAAGTTACTAAAGTTGGGTTCGATTTCTTTGAGCCTAAAAATACCGGCGGTTTTGCTTATGCATTTAATGTTGGTGCCAATTATATGTTTATTCCAAATGTGGGCATATTTGCCGAAGTGGGTTACGGAATCACTATCGTAAATGCCGGAATCACTGTAAAATTTTAAAAACAGAAATTTATATATATAAAAGACTACCATTTTGGGTAGTCTTTTTTTTTCATTGTGAAAACTTTTGAAATATGTTTTTATCGAGCAGTTTCGTAAATTCGCAAAAGATTATTTATTTGTAGAAGGTATTCTATAAGTTAAAATGTTAATGTTCTGAGTATTTATATAAAACCATATATAGAACGTCATTGCAAGTAACGAAGCAATCTAATTAAGGTTTGGCGTGAGATTGCTTCGGACGAAAAGCCCACGCAATGACGCTCTAAATGTGAATTTCTGCTTTAATTATAAAATCGTTATAACCTAACTTATATAATGTCTAGTCAATATATTATAATGAAGAAATCAAGTAACTCCTTTTTATCTTTCTTTTTCACAAAAAAGCGCTGCTCCTTTTCAAAAGATTACTTCCTTTCTCCTGTTGAGAAGAAGGCGATGGTGGGTGAAAGGCTGGCCAAGCCCATTGGATGGATGCTAAAAAAATGGTTTTGCATTGCCGGAGTTTTTGCTTTTATTTTTTGTTCTGCCCAACAAAACAATAGTCCAATCGTGCTCTCTACAAAAATTGATTCATTACAAAATATCTTAAAAACCACTTATCAGGATACAACAAGTGCAGCTGTTTACGTTGCCCTTTCCGAAGAACTGTACCTTTCCAATATTGATACAGTAATACCACTTTGCCTAAATGCAATACAAATAGTTGATGCAAAAATCAGAAGGGCAAATAGTGCTGAAAAAAAAGCCTTTCTACTGATCAAAGCAGGTGCCTTAAACAACATTGGCTATGTTTATAAACAGCAAGGCAATATTACCAAAGCTTTGGAATGGTATAATAAGAGTTTAAAGATTAGGGAAGAAATTGGAAACAAATACGGCATTGCTAATTCAATTAACAATATTGGGAGCATTTACAATATTCAAGGCAATGTGGATAAGGCAATAGAATTATATAGCTCAAGTTTAAAGATTCAGAATGAAATAGGCGATAAACAAGGTGCCTCCATATCAATCACAAACATTGGTCAATGTTACTATAATCAAGGTGATATTCTAACAGCACTAATATATTATACAAGAAGTTTAAAGATTCAGGAAGAAATCGGTGACAAACAAGGCATAGCTATCTCACTCCGTAATATGGGCAAAGTTTATAATACCCAAAACAATTTTCCAAAAGCTTTAGAATATTATAATAAAAGTTTAAGAATACTGGAGGAAGTAGGAGACAAAAATGGTATTGCTATTTTACTGAATGCCTTTGGAGGTCTGTATAAAAGTCAGGGTGAATCGTTTTATGAAACCACTGCGAAAGAAGAATATTTCAACAAAGCTCTGGATTATTATTATAAAAGCTTAAAGATACGCGAAGAAACAGGTGACAAATCCGGAATAGCCACTTCTTTCAATGACATTGGCTTTATTTGCGGCCTTCAGGCTGAGCTGGAGCAAAATCCAGATTCCATTAGTAGTAAATTTAATAAAGCATTGGAATGGAATCAAAAGTGTTTAATAATAAGAGAAGAAATGGGGGACAAACTTGCCATCACCAACTCCATTTATAACATAAGTGGCATTTATTTGAAGTTAACAACTTCACCGCTTGAGAAGAATAAGACTGATTTTTTATTGAAAAAAGCCGAAGAATATTGTATGCGATCCCTTCAAACTGCCAGAGAACTGGACAATACTGACCACATCCGCAATGCCAGTGAAAGACTGTATATAATTTATAAAAAAATGGGCGAATTGGCATACGCCTCCGGAAAAATGGAAGCTTCTGCCCAGAGATTCAAGGCAGCAATGGAGATGCAGGAATTATATAAAACTACAGCCGATAAAATAAATAATGTTGAATTGCAGAAATCTATTGTAAAAAAACAAATGCAATTTGAGTTTAAAAAGCGAGAAGCAGAAGCAAAAGCAAAGCAGAAAGAAATAGATGATAGGGAAAAAGATGAAAAACAAAAACAGTTTTTTTATATGTGGATTGTTGTGATTGCTTTTCTATTAGCAGTTGCTTTCACCATATTTATTTACAGAAGCTACCGTCAGAAACATAAATTAAATATAGAACTGGAAAAGCTGTCAATCGTTGCCAGCGAAACTGATAATGGAGTAGTTATCTGCGAACCTGATGGAACGTTGGAATGGCTAAATGCTGGAATGGTACGCCTTTTAGGTTATACCCTTAAGGATTGGAAAAAACAGGGAAAAACACTTCAGGAAATAAGTCATGATCCGGATATTCAGGAAAAAGTTGACAAAAGTATTAGCAGTAAACAAACCGTTTCCTACGAAGCCCTGAACATCACCAAAGACGGGCGTAAAATATGGGTACAAAGCACACTTACCCCCATCCTTAATAAACGCGGGCATATTAAAAAACTCGTGGTGATTGACACCGATATTACAGAAAGGAAATATGCTGAATCCATTATCCAGGAAAAGAATCACGAAATAACCGATAGTATTCACGCTGCAAAAAGGATACAACATGTATTACTGGCAAGCGATTCATTATTAAATAAATCCTTACCCGAATATTTTGTTTTGTATAAACCAAAAGATATTGTCAGCGGAGATTTTTATTGGGCGAATGTAATTGATGATAAATTTGCATTAATTACTGCCGATTGCACCGGACATGGTGTTCCTGGAGCTTTTATGAGCTTGCTGAACATCACCTATCTGAATGAAGCAATTATTGAGAAAAAAATTGATTCGCCCGAAAAGATATTGGAACATGTGCGCAGCCAGATAATTTCCTCCCTGAATCCTGAAGGGTCTGAAATTGAAAGTAAAGATGGTATGGATGCCGTATTATGTATATTTGACTTTAAACGCCAATGGTTGCGTTTTGCCTGTGCCAACAATCCCTTATGGATTTTGCGTAACAACGACCTGATTAAATTCAAAGCTGACAAAATGCCTGTAGGGATGCATTACGGAGAGCAAAAACCATTTTCATCTAATACAGTAGGATTACGAAAGGGAGATATTATTTACACCTTTACCGACGGTTATACCGATCAATTTGGAGGAGCAAAAGGGAAGAAATTCAAATACAAAGCACTAAAAGAATTATTGCTCTCGATTCAAAAAAAGCCAATGGATGAACAAAAAGAAATTCTAAACATGACTTTTGAAAATTGGAAAGGTAATTTAGATCAAGTGGATGATGTATTAATTATCGGTATTCGCATTTAGCTGTACAGAAAAAACTTTTGTTCCTCATTAAATTGCCCAGCCAAAATTGAAACCAATGGTAATCTTTTTTGATGAATTAAATGGATTGCCAAAATCTTTGGTATCATAGAGAGTTGAATGATTGATGCTTGAATGATAATATACCTTGTTTTTTTTATATCCCAATCCACCAAATATATCGATTGTAAAACGTGAATTTCTGCCTACCTGCACTCCAACAAAAACATTTGCATCGAAATGCGTAAAATTATAATTAGGGTATTGGTGATTCTTAATCATTAATCGTGCAGTGGAATAAGAGAAATTAGGTGAAACATAAAATCCAAAAGGAGCATACTGTTTACGACTAATCAGATAATACCGCTGAGCCACCTGTATTCGCCAGCCTTTAAACTCCAACTGATAATTACTTGGGCCTTTAACAGCATTTTCAATAGCTCTCAATAAAGGACTTATACCCAGATAAGATATTCCAACTTGTGTAGATTGTGTACGGCTTGTTGGAATTTCAGCAACAATACGGTATTCGGCAGTAAAAGGGATTGGTCCCCATAAAATTGCAAGCGGATTGGATTTTATCAGAAGTGGTTGCGAATAAAATTCTTTTTTTTGTACAGGAACAGGTTTTAGCCGGATGGTATCCCCTTCAACAAATGAATAGGCAAAACCACATACAAGTAGCAATGATAACAATAAGACAAATTTTATTTGTGTCAATTTCATTAGTATAATTATTCATTATTTCCTAATGCGTACCTTGGTAATGGTGTGGTTGCCTGATTTGTAAAATCTTGTTTTAAATATTTTAAATAGCCTGTAATAGCAATCATTGCCGCATTATCCGAACAATATTCAAATTTGGGAATAAATACTTTCCATCCCAGTTCTTCAGCTAGTTTTTGTAAAGTACCGCGTAGTTCAGAGTTTGCAGACACCCCACCGGCAATGGCTATTTGAGTAATCGCCGTTTGTTTGGAAGCCATTTTTAATTTGTTCATTAAAATATCAATAATGGTATATTGTATGGAAGCACAAATATCTGCCCTATGTTGTTCTATAAAAGCAGGGTCTTTAGCTGTTTCATTATTAATAAAATTCATAAATGCAGTCTTTAGTCCGCTGAAACTAAAATTAAGATCCGGAACTTTCGGCTTAGAAAAAGTATATGCTTTTGGATTTCCACCTTTAGCATATTTATCAATCAGCGGGCCACCCGGATAAGGTAATCCCATAATTTTTGCGGCTTTATCGAAAGCCTCGCCTGCCGCATCATCAATTGTTTCACCGATTATTTTCATTTCAAAAAAATCGTTCACTAACACTATTTGAGTATGCCCACCTGAAACTGTAAGGCAGAGGAAGGGGAAGGAGGGAAAAACCTTTCCTAACCCTAGCCCCTCCCGACCTCCCCAAAGGGGAGGAGAACCAACACACAAACCCGAAGAAGACAGCTTCGCGGGAAGCCTCCCCTCCCCTTTGGGGAGGTCAGGAGGGGCTTCTATAAAATGCGCCAATATATGCCCTTGCATGTGATTTACTTCAATAAGCGGAATGCCTAATCCCAATGCAAACGCTTTAGCAAATGATGTTCCCACTATTAAAGATCCCATTAATCCCGGACCTCTTGTAAATGCAATTGCACTTATTTCATTTTTTTTTATTCCGGCTTGTTTTATTGCCTGATCCACAACAGGAATAATATTTTGCTGATGTGCCCGTGATGCTAATTCTGGAACAACTCCACCATATGCCTGATGAATAGATTGAGTAGCTACAATATTGGCAAGCAAATTGCCATCTTTAATAATAGCAGCCGATGTATCGTCACACGATGATTCAATACCTATAATAATGACTGATTTGCTCATATTAAATTGGCGTTGAGTTAATTAAAATAAGACGCAATGTCATGTCGAGGTTTGTCGAGACATCTTTTTATTAACGAAAAAGATTCCTCCACTACGGTCGGAATGACATACAATACATCAAAGCAAATTTAAATAACATTAGTTTGAAAATCAAAAGTTTGAAATTTTAATTTGTATTTACTATTAGTAAGCTTTAACTTTTAAATTTAACTTTGTAGATTCAACTTTATAAACAAAGGTATTAAAAAACTCTCGCACATATTATTTAGAATAGTCGCAGCATTAATCTTTATGTTGATTGTAATTTTTTTGCTTATTCAAATGCGAAATGTTCAGGTATTTGCTGCAAAAAAAGCTGCACTCTATTTATCAGATAAGCTACATACACGTGTTGAAATAGGAAGCATTGATATAGAATTTTTTAAAAAATTAGTTTTGGAAGATGTGTATATCGAAGATTTGCACCACGATACATTGTTGTATTCAAAAGAATTGAAACTGGATATCAGCGATATTAATATTAAGAAGAGCAGAATAGATGTAAACAAAATAGTATTATTGGATACAAAATTCGCCCTTGTCAAATATAAAACTGATAAAGATTTAAATCTTCAGTTTATAATTGATGCTTTAAGTACAAGCGATACCACAATAAAAAGTTCATCCCCCCCCTGGGGAATACGAGTTAGAAAAATAGCACTGATAAATAGTGATTTTACTTATCGGAATGAAGATGATACTTTAAAATCGTACGGGATAAATTACAACGACATTCATGCCAGTAAAATTAACGGTCGGATTGCAGATATTCGTATTATTGAAGATACCATCAGCGCCACCATTGATTATTTAACAGTATTTGAAAAAAGTGGTTTTACACTTCAGAGTTTTAGCGCCTTAGCAAAAATAAGTCCTATCGGAATTCAACTTGACGAATTAAAAATCAAAACAGAAAAAAGTAAAGTTTTCACTGATTTAACCTTTAAATACGATCATTACCGCGATTTTTATGATTTTGTTAATAAGGTGTGGATGAAAGCGGATTTCAACCATTCAAATGTAGAATTAGGTGATATTGCATATTTTGCACCTGAACTCAGAGGTGCTGATAAAAACCTTATTGTTTCCGGAAAGATAAGTGGTAAGGTAAACGATCTCCGAGGAAAAAACATGAATATATTACTCAATAAAACCTCGACACAATTTATTGGAGACATAAAATTAACCGGCTTACCCAACTTTGATGAAACGCTTATTTACCTAAATGTAGGGCTACTTACAAGCAATTACATTGATCTCAAACAATTAACGATCCCTCCTTTTAAAACAAATCAAACATTAGATGTGCCTATTAGTATTTCAAAATTGGGTAATATGCGATTTAAAGGAACTTTCACCGGTTTATATGATGATTTTTATGCTTATGGTAGTTTTTCTTCAGCTTTGGGACAATTATCTACAGATCTTGCCTTTCACCATGATGATAAAAAAAATGAAGAATTTTATAAAGGGAAATTAAAATCTACAGCTTTTGATTTCGGTGAATTTTTTGATGCCAAAATAATAGGAAAAGCAACAGCAAATATTACTATTGATGGATCCGGATTAACACTTGAAAAAGTTACTGCGGAGTTAAATGGAACTATTAATAGTTTGGAATTTAACAATTACACCTATAACAATATTGCAATAGAAGGCAATATTGCCAAACAAATTTTTAATGGGAAATTAAATGTAAAAGATGAAAACATTGATTTTGATTTTGACGGGAAAGTTGATTTGACAAATAAACTTCCTAATCTTGATTTTGTTGCTATAATAAATAAGGCAGATTTAGCTGCATTGAGATTTATAAAAATGAAAGAAAAAACCAACCTTTCAACAAAAGTTATAATTGATGTTACAGGTAATAATATTGATAATTTAATTGGTCATATCAATTTTGAAAATACAATCTTTCAAAAAGAAGATGAAACGTATAAATCCAGCAAATTCAATCTTGTTGCAAAGGAGGAGAATGGCGTAAAATCAATTGAGCTTTTTTCAGATTTATTGGATGCCAAAGTGAATGGTAAGTTTAAAATTCTGGAGTTACCTGTGTCAATTAAAAAATCAATAAGCAACTATTTGCCAGCTTATATAAACGCCCCTTCTCTTCAAAATATTTCTCCTCAAAATTTTGAATACTCCTTACTGTTAAAAAAACCAGATCCTATAACCCGTTTATTCGCTCCTAAAATAACAATTGCCACAAAAACTTTAATTGAGGGGAATTTTAATTCAACTACCGATGAATTTAATTTGACAGGTAATTCTACACAACTTTCATTTGGTGATTTTACTATTAAGAACTGGAAGGTAAATGCGAAAAACAATCAAGGTTTGCAGTTTAGCACCGGTTGCGAAAATTTATACTTAAGCGATAGTATAAAGCTCTGTGAATTTAAAGTAATTACCACTACAAATTCTGACAGCATGAAGTTAGCCGTGACGTGGGTTAATGAAACCACAAAGGACTATAAAGGTGATATTAAAGCATTAGTAAACTTTAACTCAAATGACATTATTAAAATAAAAATATTACCATCACTGTTTGTAGTATCTGATTCCACCTGGAAGATAAGTAAAACGAATGAAGTAGTTATTGATTCAAATTACATCACAGTAAAAACCCTTACTGTGGACAACAACAATCAATCAATTTCAATTAATGGAATTATTTCCGACAATAAGACAGATCAATTAAAATTGACTCTTACCAATTTTAATATAGCAAATTTCAATTTTTTAACCACGCCTGCAGGATTAAATTTCAGAGGAATGGTGAATGGTGAATCCATCATTTCAGACATTTTTCATGAACCTTTATTTTTGAGTAACAATGACTTTAATTCGTTTTACATTAATGATAACGAAATTGGCAATGGCTTTATAAAATCGGTTTGGGATAATGCTCAGGAAGCATTGTATTTGAATGGGTCATTTACAAAGAATAAAGTACCTAATATATTGTTTTCAGGTTATTATTACCCTAAAAAAACAGAAAACAATATTGACATGAAGCTTGATTTGCTTGCCATGCAACTGGAAATATTTAAACCTTTCGTAAAAGATTATTGCCCTAATTTTGGAGGTTTTTTTGAAGGGAATCTGATTGTTAAGGGCTCTTTAGACAATCCGAAATTATCGGGTAAAATAAATGTGAATGCAAAAAGAATTACTGTTGGCTATTTGAACACAAGTTATAACTTTTCACATACAATAATTATAGAAAATAATTCCTTCGGGGTTGAGAACATGAACGTATACGACATCAACCATAATAAAGCTATTGTTTCTGGTAAATTACTCCATCAAAATTTTAAAAATTTCCTGCTCGATTTTAAAATTCAGCCACAAAAATTTATGTGCCTGAATACATCTGAAATTAATAACAGCCTGTACTATGGGAAAGCATATGTAACCGGCAATGTCAGCATTTCAGGGTTCACCGATAACATAGTAATTGATGCCAATGTAAAAACCGAAAGTATTGTAACCAATGATAAAGCGGATAAATTGAATATGCTTTCAAAAACAGAATTGACCAAACTATTCATCCCTCTTTCCGGACCGGGAGAACTTAGCGAAAATAATTTTATCACTTTCGTAAAAAAAGACAGTAGTGTGAATCTTAAAAATAATTACAAAGTAGAACTTGGCGGACTATCTCTTAATTTTGATTTGGACGTAACGCCTGATGCAGAAGTTCAATTAATTTTCGATCAAAAAGTAGGGGACATAATCAAAGGAAGAGGAAATGGAAATATTAACATGGAAATCACCACTAAAGGTGACTTTAAAATGTTTGGCGATTATGTAATTGAAAGCGGGGATTATTTGTTCACACTTAAAAATATTATTAATAAAAAATTTGATTTGGAAAAAGGCGGCGTTATCAGATGGAGCGGAATACCCTATAAAGCTGATATTAATTTAAGTACTGTTTATAAAGCAAGGGCATCACTTAAACCTTTTTTCCCTAATGATTCATCAAGCACTTTGAAAAAAAGGTATCCGGTGGATCTGAAATTATTAATGACAGGAAATCTTTTATCACCTGAAATTAATTTTAATGTCGAACTCCCAACAGTGGATGCAGAAACCCGTCAAACAGTTTTAGACTATATCAATGCCGAGTCTGAAATGAACCGCCAGGTATTTTCACTGCTTATCCTCAACAGTTTTGTAACACCCTATGCAATAGCAGGCAATAGTGGCGGCCCCACTGTTGGTTCTGTTGCAGGATCAAATACAAGCGAATTATTATCCAGTCAGCTTAGCAATATGTTAAGTAAGATAAGCAATGATTTTGATGTGGGTGTAAACTACCGTCCTGGTGATGAAATCAGTAAAGATGAGCTGGAACTGGCTTTGTCCACTCAATTATTTAATGATAAGTTAAGCATAGATGGAAACTTAGGAAGGAATACGGCACTCAATAGTCAAAACTCAAACAACTTTGTAGGAGATGTCAACATGGATTATAAATTAACAGATGACGGGAAATTCAGAGTAAAGGCCTTTAACAGAGCCAATGATAATAATTTATATTCCAACGGAAACTATACCCAAGGGGTTGGTGTTTTTTATCGGGAAGAATTTAATTCCATAGGGGGGCTATACAGAAAATATCTTAAGAATATAAAAAACAGAAAAAATAAGGAAACAAAGGCAAGCAATTGATCTGAAAATTTATTAATGTGTTAATTTGAAAATTAATACATATTCTCAAATTAACACATTTTCAAATCATTTTTATTTATCCACTTTTAACGAATGCCCCATCTTGTCGCGTTTTGTTTGCAGATAAAACCTGTTGTGGTCATTCGATTCAATTTCAATTGCAATATTTTCAACAATCTCTAATCCGTAACCAATAAGTCCGGCACGTTTTTTAGGGTTATTACTCATTAACCTGATTTTAGAAAGTCCCAGATCATGCAAGATTTGTGCACCCACACCATAGTCACGCTCATCCATTTCAAAACCTAATTCAAGATTAGCTTCAACAGTATCGCGGCCTTCTTCCTGCAATTTATAAGCCTTTAGTTTGTTTAACAAACCAATTCCCCTTCCCTCCTGGTTCATATACAAAATCACCCCTTTACCCACTTTTTCAATCATTTCCATTGATTTGTGAAGCTGAGCGCCACAATCACATCTGCAAGAACCAAAAACATCGCCAGTTAAACAAGAAGAATGAACGCGCACCAAAACAGGCTCATCTTTTCCCCATGTTCCTTTTATTAACGCCAGATGTTCCTGATCATTGGTAGTTTGACGGTAAGCAACCAATTCAAAATCTCCCCAGTGAGTAGGCATTTTTACCTGAACATCTTTAGAAATAATACTTTCGTTTCTAAAGCGATAAGCAATTAAATCTTCAATAGAAACTATTTTGAGGTTGAATTTCTTTGCAATTTCAAGCAATTGGGGTAAACGAGCCATTGTTCCGTCTTCGTTCATTATTTCAACCAAAGCACCCGCAGATTCAAAACCTGCAAGTCGGGCAAGATCAATTGTCGCTTCAGTATGACCGGCTCTGCGAAGTACACCACCTTTTTTAGCTTTTAATGGAAAAATATGACCCGGCTTGCCAAACTCTTCCGGCTTTGTTTTAGGATTAACCAGTGCCTGAATAGTTTTGGAACGGTCACTTGCCGAAATCCCTGTGGTACAGCCATATCCGAGCAAATCGATAGAAACAGTAAATGCAGTTGTGTTTTGTGAAGTATTGTTAGTTACCATCATCTCAAGCCCCAGTTGTTCACAGCGCTCTTCTGTAATAGCTGCGCATATCAGGCCACGACCGTGAGTAGCCATAAAATTGATAACTTCAGGTGTAACATTGTTAGCAGAAGTAATAAAATCACCTTCATTTTCACGATCTTCATCATCAACTACGATAATTACCTTACCCGCTTTAAGGTCGGTGATTGCTTCTTCTATTGTGTTTAATATAGATTCCATTTTAATTTTTTTTTGCAAAGATACTAAAAATAGGCTTTTAATTGGGAAATTTGGAAATGAGTTTATGTGTTATTGTTTTTCAAATTACTATATTCTAAAATTAATTAAATTGCTTATCTGCTTTAGACATGCTGTCTTTTATTGTTTTGTAA
>JAVHPR010000265.1:0-12959 GCA_036170695.1 Bacteroidia bacterium | reverse complement strand
CGCTAAGTTATATTTTTATCACTTGACCCCCAACTTTTCCGATTGACCCATGATTTGCCGATATTTTTAAATATTTTACCGAATCATAAATAAATTTTATTCTTATCATTACCGACCATACCGTCTGATAACCAATGCATTACAATTACCTCTATAAAAAAACGCATACCCGAACTCAAAAACTTGCCAATAATATATTTTTTCGTCGAATGTTATTATATATTTGCAGAACAGTTTAAATACATTATCGAATATTAACTGATATTTGTAACTTATATATTACAACACCAATTGCTGATCAAACTATCAAAATATTTGGGAGAGTTGCAAGGCAAATATTTGCTCAATTTAATTCTATTAATTGAAAGAACTAATACTTGCCAGCAATATTGAAACATAACTTTTGAAAACAGATTATTCTTAAGTCTATATTTTTTAAAACCAATTCGAAATCGCCATGGAAAACAAAAAACCATTTAACATCATTACACGAATTATGAGCGGATACGCAATCATTATTCTAATGACTTTTACCGTTACCATTGTTGGAATAATGATAATAACGAAGAATAATACAAACATCTCAACTGAAGAGCCATTGGTTATTTCGCTACAAAATTTTAAATTTTTGATTTCGGAAACAGAAAAATATACTGAAAATTGGATTTATAAACCTAAAATTTTGGAACAGGAAGCCTTGATTAAAATACAAACTCAAATCTACCCTGATTTGAAATCCGAAATGGAATTACTTGCCACAGAATCAAATGATTTAAACGAGCAAGAGGAAATCATCAAAAACTTAGCTGCTTATGACAACATTATTAACATCCAACAGCAAATAACAAAGAAACTGGCATCTGAAGATGATTTTACTGATCCCGTTAAGATGGAGGCTGCCATAGCTGTTTTTGATAAACAATTCAGCCCTTCAATCAAATCTCTGATGAATAAATTTACGTCATTCTCTGAAGCGAAAGTAGCATCCTTACAAAAAGAACTAATAAGTCAAAAGAAGAATAACGATCTCTTGCTTTATATCCTGATACTAGAGGCGCTTCTGACACTAGGTGTCAGCGCTCTTGTTTTTTGGCTTACCCAACGAATTATTACCAAACCATTACAACAAATAAAAGAAACAGTAATGGCTCTTGGGAAAGGCGACATGGTGGACCTTGGCAAACTTAAAGATCGAAATTCGCTGTTGGATGGGTACAAGACAGATGAAATTGGAGAGATGGTAACTGCTATTGATATTTTGAATGAAAGCATAAAACACAAAACCTCTTTTGCCGAAGAAATCGGGAAAGGAAATTATATAAAAGAGTTTCAACTGCTAAGTAATAAGGACACCTTAGGGAAATCGCTTTTTGAAATGCGTGATAAATTGGTAGAAACGAAAGTAGAGGATGAGAAAAGGATATGGTCCACAGAGGGTTTAGCGAAGTTTGGTGAACTTCTTCGCAATGGTTCGGACAATGTCGAAACACTCTCGTATAGTATCATTTATAATCTTGTTAAATATTTGGATGCTAACCAGGGAAGTATTTTCATCGTAACTGAAAACGATCAAAAGAAAGAGGTATTGGAGTTAAAAGCATGCTATGCATGGGATAGAAGAAAATACCTGAACATGAAAATTGATTTAGGTGAAGGGTTGGTAGGGCAAGCCTGGCAGGAAAATGAAACAATTTATCTTTCTGACTTTCCGGAGAATTATATTGAAATAACTTCAGGTCTAGGCAAGGCTAATCCCAATAATTTGCTTATCGTTCCATTGAAACTGAATGAAAATACGTATGGAATGATTGAATTGGCTTCGTTTAAAAAGTTTGAACAATACCAACGTGAGTTTATCGAAAAAATAGGCGAAAGTATTGCTTCAACAATTTCGAGCGTCAAAATAAATTCACAAACCAAATTACTATTGCAGGAAACCCAGGGACAATCTGAACAAATGCGAGCTCAGGAAGAAGAAATGCGACAAAATATGGAGGAAATGAAGGCTACTCAGGAAGAAATGTCACGTAAGGAGTTGGAGACCAATAAAACAATTGCAGAACTTAAATTTAGTGCCGAACAAGGAGCAATTTCAAGAACCGACCTGAATGGAAATATCACATTTGTAAATGAAGAGTTTTTAAAATGGTCAAAGTTTTCAAGGGAAGAGTTAATAGGAAAAAATCACAATATTTTAAAATCAGGACACCATCCCGATAATCTGTATGCTGAATTATGGAATACTATCAGCAATGGTAAAGTATTCAGAGCAAGAGAAATAAAAAATAAGGCAAAAGATGGCTCCTTTTTTGGAGGGGAGACAGTAATTTCACCGGTGCTTGATGAGGATGGCAAACCAAAAGAATATATCGCCAGACGTTATTATGCTAATAATTAGAAATTGAAGTCTGGAAAATACTCACCGAAACTTTAAATTAGGATAGAGCAAATGGGATTATTGTCAGGGAATATTGCATAAGAATTGGCCATAAAAATTTTGAACCCAAACGCAATGAAAGAAGCAATTGCAAATTTATATTGTTTTGAAAATGCTTTTGTCTTTACGGATATTTTTTTATGACCTTTTATTTTTGGCAGACAAAATAACGAAAAATCAATAATACAACATACGCATGGAAATCGATGAGTTAATATTAAAAGAAACCACAAGATGTAGTAAGGATTTTAGCTGTTTGAAAAACGAAAACGATCCTTGTTTAACATCGAAAGTGAGTAACTCTGTAAATGGGAAAGTTATTTTTATAAGTTGTATTGAGGATAAATGTAATTACGATATGCGTTTTGGATATTCTAAAATTTGTAACTGTCCGGTAAGAAAGGAAATATTCAATAAATATAACAGGTAAGGTAATATTATTCAGGAATTTGTATTGAAAATCATCACAATTCCCATCATCAAATCAAAATTTTATTACTCCTTCCAAAAATTTTAATTCCTAAATTTTCCTTTTTTATAAAGACTGTTTGCAAGCAATTTAGAAGCTCCGATTCCCTTACCTTCCATAATTGACATTTTCAGATTATCTATTTAAAGATTCATAAATAAAAAATTATTTTTTTATTTTGAATGTCATTTTTAAAATTTATTGTAAATTAGATGGGCTAAAAAAAAATTAGCAATAAAACATTGGGTAAATAAATTTACCACGCAAAAAAATATTTTAATATTCGCACTATGCAAGACAATGAAAACAAAGCTCCGCTTTTAAATGAAAACCTTCCACAGGAAACTGTTTCGACAGCTCCTCCTGAAGAAATTGAAGCAGAAAATATGGATGTGCAAATTTCTGAAGATGAAATTGAGAGCTTGAATAAAGTGCAAATAGCAGATAAACTTGCTGAATATCTTGCTCAGGATGAAATTCATTCAATTTTCTCTGCTGCAGGACTCTTAAAGAAAAAGTTTGATGAATTGGTAAAGGAAGAATATGAGCACAAACTAGCCATGTTCATGCAGGATGGGAGTCCTGCCGAAGATTTTGAGCCCAAAGCCAATCCACTGGATGAGAAAGTTGAACAAGCCTGGAAAAGCTTGAATGCAAAAAAAGTGGTTCAGCGCAAGCAGAAAGAAAAATCCGCTCAGGAAAATCTTTCAACAAAAATGATGATCATTGAAGAATTAAAAGAGCTTTTAAAAGGCAATGAAAATTTTTCTTCTTCTTATAATAAGTTTCAGGCACTGCAAAGCAAATGGCGTGTTACAGGAAATGTTCCCCTTCAGGATAACCATACCCTGAGGGAAAATTATTTTTTCCTTACAGGCAAGTTCTACGATATGGTTAAAATCAATAATGAACTGAATGTTCTTGACCGGAAAAAAAATGTTGAATACAAAACTCAACTTTGTGAAAAGGCTGAACAACTTAATCTAGAGCCTTCCTTAAAAAAAGCTGTGGAGGGTTTGCAACATTTACAGGAAGAATGGAGTGAAATTAGAAATACTCCAAAGGAATTGAAAGATGGTTTATGGCTACGTTTCAAAACTGCCGGAGATAAAATATTTGAACGAAAAAAAGTGCATTCACTTCTAATACAAAACCAACAAGAACACAACCTTGCTGCCAAAACCGCTTTATGCGATCAGATTGAACAACTCTGCCAAATGGAACTTGCCTCACACAAAGTGTGTCGTGAAGCTTCTGAAAAAGCCGATGCAATATGGGAAGCCTGGCAGAAGATAAGTTTTGTGCCAAAAAGCGATAATGGAAATTGCTGGAAGCGATTTAAGAAAGCTCGTCTTCAGTTTCATCAAACCTTAGATTTATTTTATGTAAAACAACGTAGTGAGTTTTCTTCTAATCTGGAAAAGAAAATTGCGCTTTGCCTGAAAGCCGAAGCACTGCAGGAAAGCACTGAATGGCAGACTACCGCTGAAGTTTATAAGAAACTACAAGTGGAATGGAAAACAATCGGTCAAGTGGCTGCTAAAGATTCGGATACTGTTTGGTTACGTTTCAGAAAAGCCTGTGATCATTTTTTTGAAAGCAAAGCCAATCTTCTGATTGCAAAGGAAAATTCATTGAAAGCTACTATCCAGGTTAAAGAAGATCTTATCTCAAAAACAGATTTGTTTCAGCCCGCTGAAGATATTAATCAAAGCCTGGAACAACTTAAACAATTACAGGAAGAATGGTTACAATCCGGTGAGGCTCCTTTTAAAGAAATTGACCGGCTCAACAATGCTTTTGGAAGAGCTATTGAAAAGTTACTCGAAAGAATTAAAACTACTTCACTGGTTGATGATAAATTGTTCTATCGCCTTAAATACGAGCAAATGCTTAAATCACCTCAAGGTAAAGACCAAATATTAAAGGAACGCGCTGTAATTCAGGATAAAATTAAAAAGCTACAAACAGAAGTAGATCAATTAGATAACAACCTGAGCTTTTTTGGAAAATCAAAAAGCACAAACCCTTTAATAGCCGAATATCAGGAGAAAGTAGAAAAAATTAAGTTGGAGATTACCCAGCTCAAAATGAAATTAAAATTCATTCCAACTGTTTAATTTTACTTTAAGGCAATCATACTGTTTTCCCTGCAAAGTAGTATTTTTCAGATTTTTTTTTAGAATTTTTAAATACTGAAAATCAGTCCTGCTTATAATATTCATTCCTGTTTTTCAAGTTTTTTCTCAGCTAAGTCTGGTTCAGACTGGCTATCCCTAATGTTCTTTTGCACTGCAATCGCTCCAAATAAAGCTAGTACAAATGACATTCCGTAAAAACCTCTTTCACTTAGTATTAATGAGGCATTCCATAATCCGATAATCAGCAATAAAATGGAAAGAATTGTAGAAAACCAACTTATTCCGAAATAAATTGCAGTTACCGGAATACCTTCAAGGTTATCCCTCACGGCCTTTTGCAGTGATACGGCGGAAAACAAACCGTACATTAAAACAGTAAAATAATATCCTTTTTCATTCAGTTGCATACTTGCATTCCACAATCCAATATTATAAGAGATTGCTCCGGTGAATAATGCTATCCAAGAGGCAGCAATAAACGCATTCGATGGTTTTTTCATAATTTAGGTTTTAGATTACGATGCAAAACTATAGCGTATTCTCCACTTATTATTTGACAATTATCAAAAAATGAATTTGTGAATTTTAAAATGCCCTTGCTCCTATTATTGAATTTGAAAAGGCGCGTTGGCCAGAAAAGTTAGCGGAGGCTGTGTGAGTTTAATTGAAAAATCTTCCCACTGAAAACCAAACTAATTTAGTATTTTTGCCGAAATTTCTAATCTCATGGAAAACAATCAATTTGATATCATCATAATTGGTGGTGGCATTGTTGGACTTTCAACTGCTTATAAACTCAATATAAAATATCCAAACAAAAAAATTCTTGTTCTCGAAAAAGAAAAAGAAGTTGCGCCTCATCAAACAGGTCATAATTCAGGCGTTATCCATTCAGGCTTGTATTACAAGCCTGGTTCATATAAAGCGAAAAATTGCGTAGATGGCAGACATGAGCTTGTTGCCTTCGCAAAAGAATTTAATATACCAATTGACATTTGTGGTAAGGTTGTGGTTGCAACTGAGGAATCGGAATTGGAACATATGAATCGTGTTTTAAACAATGGTCTGGCAAATGGTGTGGAAGGAATTGAAAAAATTGATTCAAAACGAATAAAAGAAATAGAACCCTATTGTGAGGGCATTGAAGGATTATGGGTACCATGCACTGGTATTATAGATTATGCAGATGTTTCAAGAAAATTTGTGGAATTGATTCATTTAAAATTTAACGGAAGCAAAGTGCTTACTGAACATGAAGTAACGGCTTTTGAAAAACATGAACGTTATACTGATGTAATTACTCCTAAGGGAAAATTCAGAGGGAATTATGTTATCGCCTGTGCAGGATTACAAAGCGATAGAATTGCGAAAAAAGAAGGTGCGAAAATTGATACCGCCATCGTTGGCTTCCGTGGCGATTATTTCGATTTGAGCGACAAAGGAAAAGGGAAAGTTCGTAACTTAATTTATCCGGTACCAAATGCCAAATATCCATTCCTTGGAGTTCATTTTACGCGCATGATTAAAGGTGGAACAGAATGCGGCCCTAATGCCGTATTTGTATTTAAACGCGAAGGATATACAAAAACCGATTTCTCTATAAAAGACACAACTGAAGCCCTTTCATTTGGTGGCACCTGGAAATTTTTTGCAAAGAATATGAAATTTGCTTTGGATGAATATCATGGTGCTTTTTCAAAAACTTTTTTCCTGAAACGTTTACGCAAATTAATTCCTACTTTGGAGATGGATGATTTAAAACCCGGTCGCGCCGGTGTTCGCGCTATGGCACTCTCATCTGAAGGCAGTATGATTGACGATTTTAAAATTGAAGTGAACGGGAATGCTATTCATGTTTTAAATGCCCCTTCACCAGCTGCAACTGCATCATTGGCTATTGGAACTGCAATTCAGGAAATGGCGACAAAACACTTTAATTTGTCTTAAATTACGTTTCAATGCCTTAAGATGATTTCCTCTATTTCATAGATTTTAGCGTAATAAAATATATTTTAAATCGAGCTGGAACACAAACTCCTCCCTAATTCAAAATTACAAGTTTTTCATATTTCTCCGCAGTTGAACCGTTACTCGTTTTTATTTTTACCCGATAGAGATAAACACCTCTGCCAATTTTGTCACCAAAATCATCACGCCCATCCCAATCTATTGGTTCGGAACGAAAACCCTCAGCATATACAAACTGACTAATACTTTTCACTAATTTACCAGACACGGTAAACACCTGTACTTGCACGTCCAGCAATTGACAGCATTGATTTTGCTCAAAATAAAATTGCGTTTTTGTAGTAAAGGGATTAGGATAATTTAATACATGGCTTAAAGCCAATTTTGCTGATTTTGCCACAACAAATTCGGTATAGGATTCAGATGAATTATTATAAACATCCCACACTTTTAACTTCAAAGTATGCTTTCCTTCCGCGATATCAGCAAAAGGATATTGTATTGTTCCGCTTTTATAACTGTTTAAATCCGACTGGTAATAATCATTTAATACTATCGATTTTTCAGTATTGGCATCCAGAACAGCCGTAATATCATGCCCTATTCCATTTCCTACCGTATTTATTCCATTGGCATCCTTTAAAATTGAAAATAAATCAGGACTTTCATCTGTAACACCGCCTGACACAAATTTAGTGTCGTTCAGAAATAAATTTATTTCAGGACCCGCCGCATCCGCTGCAGCAAAATCATTGGAACCACCAATAATTATCTTTTCATAATATCCTTTTGCATCCTCATTTCCATTTTCTGCATAATAGCTTATTCGTCCCTTTCCAAACTGATAGGCAATATCTTTGGGCACGATGAATGAAAATTTAAACCGTCCATTACTTACACTTACTTTTCCCTTATATAAAATATTTTTTTGAAGTGTAAATGTATAAGGTGGGCTCCCGGCTCCATCATTAGATAAAGTAGTAATACTTTGCGGTTTATCATAAATAGTAGGGTATATTGTTCCATTATAAGTAGGCAATATATTTCCGTTAATACCATTAATATGCCCACTAACAGTGACTATTGAAAGGGCTTTTAAAGTGTCGGAACTAGCACTTGTTACCGGAGTTGCATTAACAGTATCGGTAGCAATATCGTATTGAGGATAGGCTAACATTAGTGCCGGATCGCCAAGCAATGTAAAGTTTCGGCTATTCACAGAATTGCCTCCCGCTTGTGTTTTAATAAATTCATACAAATTGCCCAGACGTGGCATCTTCCCATTTACAGGCTCAAATGCCGCTTTATAAAAATCCTGATTAAGATAAAAATTAGGACTTGCAAATACTAGTCGGACTGTACTAAGCAACGCTATTGCACCACCATTAGGATTTAAAAAAGCATATTCTCCTGCCGAAGTTTGTTCAGGATTATCATACCTGCTGAACTCACAGGTAGCAGTGAAAAACAAAGCCAATCGATTAGCATTGTTCCATTTGTTTATTTGAGATACTTCTATGATTCGCTCATGACCCAGGCCTGCTTCACCTCCATGCCCTGTATAGTTTATAATTAGGGCTCCCTGTTCAATGCGCTTATTGATTGCATCAACCACATCGGGATAACGATTTCCTCCGGGAGTAGCTTGTTGTAGATAAGAATCCAGATAAATCTTATCAATATTGTAATCATTATAAGTAGTATCAACCGCCGTAGCTAATTGATTTGCCTGTGATATATGGATGTCACCATCTTCATCATCACCAATAAAACATACAGTGGTACGCCAACTTCCAAAGGGAGATCCGGTAACCTGATTGGTACAGGAATTGGAAGAGGTTTCTAACAAAGGAACTCCTGTTTTGGTATAATTTAATATTTTGTTGACAGCGGCCTGGGCTTCAGCTTTTGATTTTACCGGAAATCTTCCAATACCAATATCTACGGCATCATTATTCCATAAACCCTCATTGTCATCAAGCAATCCATAAAAATCATCTGTTACGTATGAAGATGTTGGAATTGTTGATTCATACGATTGGTAGGTAGGAATAAAATTTGTGTTGCTACCAAAACGTTTTTTATTATCATACGAACCATCACCAAATAATAACAGAAACTGTGGCATTCCATTAACATTTGTGGCTTTGTCATAAAACATTTTTACAAAATCCCGGATTGCGGAAACATCTTGCGCTCCAGACGAAAACTCATTATATATTTGTTGGGGACTTACAACTATTGAAGATAAATTATCTTTGCTTTCGTGATGCTCTGCAAGTTGCAACGCTTCCTGATAAAAATCAGGATGTGCAACAACAATAAAATTTTTATCCGATAAAGCATGTAAATTTTGATTTGCAACAACACCTGATGCTGTTGGCGTATTGTATGAAGATCCGGTGAATGCCACAAACTGCTTTAAAGTATCGGCAGGCAGTATAAATTGAAAGAGTGTTGCCACAGGATTAACAACTGATTGAAGTTTAATATTTGACAAATCACTTATATCCCATATTTGTATCGGCAAACTACTTGTTACATTATATTGAGCCACATTGCCGATACCCATTGATTGCGCATCTCTGAATATCATCTGAGTTCCACTCATGGTTAATTGACGTCTTACATTTACCTCAATATAATTTAGCCAGGCTACCGCATCAGTTGTTTGTTTAGTAACATTTACTGTAACGTTGGACGCCGTTGGAGCAAATGAATAACATCCCGATAAAATTTTTGCGTAATTATCATAAGAACTACCCGAAACATTTGAAATAGCTATGATAGTATTCCCCGATTGGCTGCTTACAGCGTACGTTGCATTGCCCGAAGAAAGATAACGGGAGGCAATACTGGCCTTTACTGTCGCATTTGCCGCAACATCAATATTGGGAAATGAAAAAGAAAAATTATACGCGGTCACATTTTCAAAATATTCACCAAACCATTCTCTTCCGGATTTAATAAAGTTCACACTTTCATTTTCATGAAAAGAATAATCATCAAAACTATTAACGGTATGAGTTATAGGTAATGTGGAGGATGCTTGTGACTGAATACGTTTCCCTGCACCTAGGTCGGTATTAATAAAATAATAAGCCGAATCGGAATACAAATTTACAGTATGCTCAAATTTTGGGCATGAAGCACTATTATACGACCAGTCATTCGGTCCTTTTCCATAAAATAAAACATAATCCTCCACATTAAAAACAGCGTCTCCTTCCCCTTGAACATATACGGCATTTTCAACCAGGTCATCCGGTCGGGCATTGGAATTTAATTCAGAAAGCATGCCTCCGCCATTACCATAAATTTTGATATTTTGAGGGGCAAGTGTAGTCATATCAATCCCTAAACTTTGTAGAAAAGAATATGACAATTTATAAACCCCATCAGCCTGTATAGCTATTTTATACCAGGTACCATTTTGCAAAACTGAATTGGTGGCATAAGTATGTAAAACCCGGGTACCAGATTTTTCCGTGAAATCGGGCGTAGTAGATAGTTCAAAAGAAACTAATTTTTCAAATTTGCCCGTAAGAGCGTTTTTTCGAATAGGAATAAACGTAACCACTCCATAAGATTTCTTTTTGGCAGTATATACGCTGGAACTCACCTGTATTTGGCCGGTAATTTTTATTGGATTTTTTATTACGGCTACTTCTTCATCGGATAAAACTTCAAAGATTGGATTTACAATTAAGGCTGAAAATTTTTGTTCAACACCGCTTAATGCTATTTTCATGCTGTATCGAGGCAGAAAATCATCTGCAAAGTCATACTGAGCACCGGTAAAAGATAAAAAATGCCGTATTTCGCTGTCCGAAATTTTTATTGTTGAAGGAGGCGACCAGACAAGTTGATTCCTGTTTTTTCCGTTCCGCTCCTGACGGATATCTGAAATCGAATTTTGACGATTTAATGATTGAGACTGACCAAAACAAAAACTGCCGAAAGTTTGAAATAAAACCCAACATAAGATGACGCGAACACTCATAAGAAATATATATTGAAAAAGTGCAAATTTGAAATATCAAATTAACAAATTAATTATTGCTTAGCTGGCATTTTTTATATAAATTTGCCCTAACTAGATAAAATATTTTGAGTAACGACTTTTTTATGCGAATATTACATTTTATTTTGCCAATTGTTGTTAATATATATTTTTTTTATGTATAATTGTGTCCTACTATAAAATCATGCTACTATGTTAAAACGAATTATTGTACTCTCAACTATACTATTTTCTTTCGGCTTTAGCGAAAACGTATTTGCTCAAGACCCTGAATTTACACAGTTTTACGCCAATCCGCTTTATCTCAATCCTGCACTTGCCGGAACAGCACGATGCCCAAGAGTTAATTTAAATTATCGTAATCAATGGCCAGGTATTTCCGGTACTTATGTTACTTATTCAGCTTCGTACGATCAGCATATTGATGCAATAGGAGGAGGATTAGGTTTACTTGTTATCAATGATAAAGCCGGACAAGGCACATTAACTACAACCAATATAAGTGGTATGTATTCATATCTATTGAATGTTACCAGAGAGTTTTCATTAAAGTTTGGTGCACAGGCTACTTATTTTCAGAAAAGTATTGACTGGAGCAAACTTACATTTGGCGATATGATTGACGAGCGCAGAGGTTTTGTTTATAATACAAATGAAGTGCAGAAACTCTCCAGCAAGTCGGGAGTTGATTTTTCTGCGGGTGTTTTGGGTTACAGCAAACGTTATTTCTTTGGTTTTGCAGCACATCACTTAACTCAACCCGATGAAGGATTGCTCGGAATAAGTAAACTCCCTATGAAAATAACGGGACATGCCGGAGCTTCCTTACCAATTGGCGACAAGGGAAGTCAAACATTTATTTCTCCAAACGTATTATTTCAAAAACAACAGAATTTTCAACAGCTTAATTTAGGGCTTTATTTTACCAGAGGGTCAATTGTAGCTGGTCTGTGGTATCGTAACCAGGATTCATTTATTGCCGTTATTGGTTTTCAGCAACATTTCTTTAAAGTTGGATACAGTTATGATGTTACAGTATCTAAACTTACTAATGCCACAGCCGGTTCTCACGAAATTTCATTTTCCTTACAATTTGAGTGTAAGCCAAAAAAGAAAAAATTCAGGTTAGTTAGCTGTCCATCATTCTAAAAATAGATTTTAATACAATTTTTGAACTAAAATATAGTTATTGTAACAAAACACCTTCGAATTACGAATAAGTCCTCATTACTAATAGAAAAAGAATATTCGTAATTTCAGGAAATTTGTAATTTTTCAGTATAAGTGTTAATCTAAACGCCTATACTCAATTATTTATTAACCAAAAGCAAAAGCAATGAAAAAAGTATCAGGCAAACTCATCTTACTCTCTGGAATTTTGGTCCTTGGATCATGCGCCAAAGAAAGATCGCCTATAACCGCTTGGGAATATAATAATCCCAAAAACGGGGGCTTCGAAGTTATTCCTTACGAAGAACAAGAAACCGGTCCGGGTTTGGTATTAGTGCAAGGAGGTAGCTTTACAATGGGCAGATGTGAGCAAGATGTAACTTACGATTGGAACGCAATACCAAGAAGGGTTACTGTTTCCTCATTTTATATGGATCAAACAGAGGTTAGAAATCTTGATTACCTTGAATATATACATTGGACAACAAGGGTTTTTGCTACCAACTTTTACGATGTGCTAAAAAAAGCGCTGCCCGATACGCTTGTATGGCGCGATCGCTTAGCTTTCAATGAACCTTATGTCGAATATTATTTACGTCACCCTGCCTATAGAGATTATCCGGTAGTAGGTATTAACTGGTTGCAGGCATCCGATTTCTGTGCCTGGCGTACCGATCGTGTAAACGAATTCATTTTAATCCGTGAAGGTATTATTGATCATACCCCATCTCCAACTGAGACAGACTATTT
>JAVHPR010000264.1:0-2577 GCA_036170695.1 Bacteroidia bacterium | reverse complement strand
TCGTAAAAATAAATGAACAAGGTCTGTTACTTAAAATTATTCACGCAACAAAGCCGTGAAGAGTTAAGAGTTCCCATTGTCTATTGACTATTATCAATTGTCCATTAATCTTAAATGATTTATGAATCTCTGGAACCAGGCGCCATTCATACGTTTAATTCTTCCATTTATTCTTGGAATCATCACTGCAATTTATTTACCTGTTCAACTGCAATGCGGTATTTATATTATAGTTGTGTTGGCAACAATTATCTCTCTACTGATACTCGTTCCAAAATTAAATATCTCCTATAGAAAGTCATGGTGGTTCGGATTGATTATAAATACAAGCCTATTCCTGTTTTCATATCAGCTTACTGTTTACAAAACTGAAAAATTGGCCGATAACCACTTTTCAAAATTCTGTGAAAGCACACCATACGTTTATGCAAAACTGAATGAATCTTATTTAGAAAAAGAGAAATCATTAAAAGTTGTTGTAGAGGTGCTTGCAGTCAAACAAGGCAATAATTGGAAAAGCACCCGTGGCAAAGCAATGGTCTATTTTAAAAAAGATACACATTCATTGAAATTAAAATATGGCGATGAACTGATAATGAAGGCCAATTTTAAAGAAGTCCCACCGCCTCAAAATCCGGGAGAATTTAATTATAAAAGTTTTTTAGAATTTCATAACGTTTATCACCAGGCATTTATTAAAAATAGCGATTGGGTTTTTACAGGCAACAATTCAGGAAACCCAATTCTTAGCACCTCATATAATCTACGAAACAGTTTATTAAATGTGTTTACAACTAATCATATACAAAACAATGAATTTGCTGTTGGGGCAGCTCTTCTTTTAGGTTATGTTGATAAATTAGATGCAGATATTATTACCGCATACGCAAGTACAGGTGCACTTCATGTATTATCTGTTTCAGGACTGCATGTTGCTATTGTTTATGTAGTTTTCAATTGGTTGCTTTTCTTTTTTGATAAAAAAAAACATGGATTGATAATTAAAGCGGCAGTGCTCCTTTTGCTCCTTTGGTTTTATGCCATACTAACGGGCGCATCGCCATCAGTATTAAGATCAGCGGCTATGTTCAGTTTTGTTATAGTGGCAAAAACATTTAATCGAAATACCAATATTTACAATACGCTGGCGGCCTCCGCTTTTTTCCTGTTTCTATTTAATCCGTTTTTAATTATGGATGTAGGATTTCAGCTATCCTATATTGCAGTAATTGGTATAGTTTATATTCAACCGTTGATATACAATTGGTTTGAAGTAAACAATAGGTTTCTCGATCAGGTTTGGACTATCACAGCTGTTTCCATTGCCGCACAGATAGCCACATTTCCAATAGGGTTATATTATTTTCACCAGTTCCCAAATTATTTTTTATTATCAAATCTTATCGTCATACCTGTATCCACAGCAATTATTTATTTAGGACTTTCGGTATTTGTTTTTGCTAAAATTTCAATACTGGTAAAGTACATCGCAATTGGGTTTAGCTGGTCGGTGTGGTTTTTAAATACTTCTGTTCAGGAAATTGAAACGTGGCCTTTTGCAGTCTCAAAAGGTATATCCATAACGGCCATTGATACATGGCTTTTATACGGATTGATAATTTTACTTCTTTTTTATTTCACAAAACAACAGTTCAGATATTTGTTATTTGCGTTATCGCTTGGGCTGATTATTTTGTGCTCACAACTCGTTGAACAATACCACCAAAACCACCAAAAAAAATTAATCATTTACAATATCCCGAAAACAAGTGCGATAGATTTCATAAGTGCTAAAAGCAATGTATTAATGACTGATACCGCATTTGCTCATAATGAAGGAGGCTTAAAATTCCGTGTAAAAAATAATTGGAGTGAATTAGGAATTAATAACACTAAAATAATTTCAAGCAATTTAAAAACGAATAATCTTTATATTAATAACAATTTCATACAGTTTTGCGATAAACGAATGGCGGTAATAAATGAAAACGGACTAATGAATTTCAAAAATATTTTATCCCTAAAACCACTATCAATAGATTATTTGATAATTTCAAAAAATCCACATCTCAAAATTTCAGAAGTAGGAAAGCAATATAACGCAAAAATTATTGTTTTCGATTCGTCTAACTCCGAATACAATATTAACAAATGGAAATCGGAGTGTATTAAACAAAATCTGGCATATTATTCTGTAACAGATTCAGGAGCATTGGTGGTTAATTTGTAATAAAGCCCACCCCAGCCTTCCAAAGTGAGGGGGAGCCCGGATGGGTGTACGACAAATTTCCCTTATTTAGACCTTCAAGGTTTTTAAAACCTTGAAGGTCTAGCTATGCAAAAAAATGCTTACTAACCTTCATTGATTGACTAAATTTCCAAAGTTTGGAACTTTGGAAAAGTTTAAAAATAAAGTCGCCATTTTTACTAAAATAAAAATAGCTGCTCTGTACCCAAAAGAAATGATTATTTTGTTTTCAGCATCTTTTTAGTTTCTATGGTTTGTCCATCAACAATAATTGAATAAGTAGAGTTTCCTCAACAACCAACAAATCGAGATATAGCCTACCTTAGCGG
>JAVHPR010000263.1:0-2577 GCA_036170695.1 Bacteroidia bacterium | reverse complement strand
TTCAAACCACCTGAGTAGCCAAAAATCTAATCTAAAAAACTGCAATGTGGGTTAACACTAGTTTAGTTTTTTCAATGCTTCTGATTCTCTCATTTCTACGAGAAAAAATTAAAATGCACTAATTTTTCTTTAATTTTCTATTATTTTTCATTTTTTTAATGCTGATTATCAATGATGTAATATTTATTTAGTACTATGCGATACAAGGTACTAAGTTTTTACATATCTTTGCGGTGTCAATAATTCAAGGCTTGAAAATTACAGAACGAAGCAAAATAGAAACACCGGAAATTTTGGCGAATTAATTCTTTAGAAAATTACTTTTTAAAATATACTGACATGATAAACATCGAAAATACAAAAGCGCAAATGAAAAAAGGCGTGCTCGAGTTTTGCATTTTATCGATACTTTCGGACGGTGACCATTATCCATCCGAAATAATAAGTAAAATGAAAGAAGCAAAACTTATTGTGGTGGAAGGAACACTTTATCCATTATTAATGCGCTTAAAAAATGATGGCGTATTAAGTTATCGTTGGGAGGAATCAACATCAGGACCACCACGTAAATATTACAAGCTGACTTCCGAAGGGGAGTTGTTTCGGAATGAACTGAAAATTACCTGGAATGAACTTGTAGATGCAGTGAATAAAACAACAAGGAAGTAGGTAAATAGTTAATAGGCAACAGTTAATAGGTAATAGGTAATAGGTAATAGGTAACAGGCAACAAGAAACATGTAATAAGCAATAAGTAATAGGCAATAAACAATTTACAACCGCAAAGAGAAAACAAAAGAAAATAAAAATATTGATTCGTAATTCAAAGGAAATTAAATAACATTTTAAAAACCTAAAAAAAATGAACCGTACCATAACAATGAACTTAAGCGGCATTATTTTTCATATTGAGGAAGATGCATATGATAAACTTAACAATTACCTCTCAACAATAAAAGGTTATTTTAAAAACTCTGAGGGGTGTGATGAAATTATGAGTGATATTGAAGCTCGCATCGCAGAAATGCTTCAAGGGAAAGTTAGCACTACCAAGCAAGCCATACTCATGGAAGATGTGGAAGCAATGATGGTGATTATGGGTAAACCGGAAGATTTTGCCGGTGGAAGTGAATCCGCTAAAAGCGAAGCTAACACTGGTCAGGAAGGAAAGGGAGACAATGAATCATTCACTACGAACAAAAGAAAACGCGTGTTCCGCGATCCGGATGATAAAGTATTGGGTGGCGTTTGCTCCGGCATTGGCAGCTATTTCGATGTCGATCCTATTTGGTTTCGTGCCGCATTTGCAATCAGTTTCTTTGTGTTCGGTTCGGGTTTATTGTTATACATCATCTTATGTATTATCATCCCTAAAGCTAAAACTACTGCAGAAAAACTAGAAATGCGCGGGGAAAAAGTGGATATAAACAATATCGGAAAGGCTGTAAATGAAGAGTTCGAGGGGTTTAAAAACAAAATGAAAGAATTTGGCAATGAAGTTAAATCACCGGAAAATAAAAAACGAATCCGATCGTCAATACACAGTGTTGTTGATTTTGTTGCAGAAATGTTCTTTTCTATCCTGAAAGTATTTGGAAAAGCGGTGGCTTTTTTTCTGATTTTTATTGGTATTGTGCTGATAGTGGGGCTGTTGGCAACAATCTTTGGATGGGGCACCATTTCTATTTTTGGCACACAGGGGGCATCTGTCAATTTTTCGTTGTATCAGTTAAGTAATGCCGTTTTGCCTGACGATTTACCTGTTCAGTTTGTTGTAATAGCTTTAATACTGTTCCTGGGAATCCCTTTAATATCAATGATTTATGGCGGCATTAAATACTTGTTTGGAATTAAACAACAAAATAAAATTGTAAAATATACTGCAAATATTTTATGGATATGCGGTCTCGTTTTAATCATATATGTCGGATTTCAATTGGGTTCTGATTTTTCGGAACAGTCGACCAACAAACAGAATATGAACATTGCACAGCCCAAGGGTAATACTCTTTATCTTGATTTAATTCCAATGGCTGAAGATGATTTGAATTTAACCTATCACCATCACCGCAACATAAAAATTGGTGACTGGACAATGATTTCAAAGGATGAAAACAAATTTCGTCTCGGTTACCCGACTCTGAATATTGTTATTAGTCCAACCGAAAATTTTGAATTGGTAGCTGTAAAATTTGCTCAGGGCTTTAATAAAAAAGAAGCCAGTGATCGTGCTAAAAACATTAATTACACCATCACACAGAGTGACTCAACAATTGGGTTCAACAGTTATTTCGATATAGAAAGCATAGCTAAATTAAGGGCGCAAGATGTAAAATTGGTCTTAAAAGTTCCGGTTAACAAAACTATTTTTTTAAGTAAGGCAATGGAAAAAATAATCTTTGACATTGACAACCTGAACGATGCTCTGGACAGTGATATGGTAAACCGCAAGTGGATAATGACCAAACAAGGACTCGAATGTATTGATTGCAAGGGGCTGGAGAATGTCCAAAAACAATAAAAAGCGGGAAACGGGATTCGAACCCGCGACCCTCAGCTTGGGAAGCTGATGCTCTA
>JAVHPR010000262.1:0-12970 GCA_036170695.1 Bacteroidia bacterium | reverse complement strand
CACCCAATAACTTTTCAACCTATCTTTGTGAAAAAGGGATATTTGTCGTACACCCCTTTTGGGTAATCTTGTTGGTTACAATAAACAGCTCCTATGTTGCCTAGATTGTTTGCTTGCAATATTTTATCGCCTAATTCTTCAGCCTTTTTTAAAGACATGAAATAATATCCAATGGCTTTGGGGTAATCACCTTGCTTTTGGTAGATAACCCCGATGTTGAGGGGAATACTTGTTTGTAATTGATTATATCCGCATTCTTCAGCCATTTTCGATGCCTTGAAATAATAGCCCAAAGCTTTGGGATAATCGCCTTGATTAAAATAGACAAGCCCAATGTTACTGTGCAAACCTGCTATTCCTTTTTTATTTTTCAGTACTTCATCATATTTTAATGCCTTTAGGTAATAGTCAAGGGCTTTGGAGTAGTCCCCCTGAAGACAATAAATATTTCCTAAATTATTACTTGCTCGCGCAATTCCTTTTTTGAAATCCAATTTATTAGCAAGTGCTAATGCTTCTTTTCCGTAATTCAATCCTTTTAAATAATCTCCACTCAATTGAAATTTAAGCGTTAAGTCATAAAGATGAACTACTTTGCTTGTATCGGGTTTATCAGTTTTTAGAAGGGTAAGAAGGGAATCAATGGTTCGGTTTTGGGCTAAAGAAAAAGAATTAAGAATTAAGAATGCAGAATTTAAAATTATGATAAGGAAAAATTTTTTCATGTGCCTAAAATACAATTAAATTTTCACTCAAATTACAATACACCTTAAAAAATACGGAACTATTTTTTGAGGAAAAATAGTTGTTCCTGCAAAAGTGTTTTTTTAATTATTGCGTTGTCTAAATGTTGGTGTACGACAAATTTCCCTAAATGCGATAATTTCACCCCTTCGGGGTTTTACCATTATGAAATGTTCCATTGTGCTATAATCATTACATCCCTTCGGGATTTACCATGAATAAAATATAAAGCCCGAAGGGCTGTTATTATTATAAATAAATAAAGATTAGCTTTTTAAAACCCCGAAGGGGTGAAATTAGGGAAACTTGTCGTACACCATTAATGTTTGAATCCACCATAGGTTGGTAAAATATTCTTACTTTTATCTTCCGGCAGAATTGTATAAAAAAGATAGTTTATTATAAGGTTATAGAATTGGGCGTTTAAGTAATAACATGTATGTATTGCCACCCAGATACTTCGACAAGCTCAGTATGACCGCGCGCGTGCAGTCATACTGAGCTTGTCGAAGTATCTGCGCTTGGCGTAGAATAACAGTATTGCTTATGCGTCAATTCAATAAGATTATTTATCAAGAAACGGATCGAATCACAAATAACACAATAACCAATTACCCGAAAACAATGCAAACCTTTACTAAAGCTGAACGTTTATCCAGTAAAGTTGAAATAGATCAATTATTCGAAACAGGAAAATCTTTTAATAGCCCTCCATTTAAAATTATTTGGGATGAAACCACAGAAAGCACAGCTCCTGCAAAAATTGTAATTAGTATTCCAAAACGATTATTTAAGAGAGCTGTTGATCGAAACAGATTGAAACGACTGACTCGCGAATCATACAGAAAAAACAAACATTTATTGTATGACAATCTGAAAAAGAAAAAAGTCCACTTGATGTTTATTTTTACGGCAAAAAAAATAATTGAATATAAAGAAATGGAAGAAAAAATAATTTCAGCTTTACAACGTTTAAGTAAAAACATTAATTCTTAATTCAGGATTGAAACTCATCACCACTTTTATTGGCTATTTCTTCATTGGTATAATAAAAATATATCAATACACCATTTCACCACTACTAGGTGCATCATGCAGGTATGAGCCCTCATGCTCACAATATGGCATTGAAGCATTTAAAAAACATGGTCCTTTTAAGGGCGGCTATTTAACAATTAAACGTATTTTGTCATGCCACCCCTGGGGTGGACATGGGCATGATCCGGTACCATGAAATAAATAATTTAACAGTTGGCAATTGGGCAAACACAGTTTCGTAAATTCGTTTAGTGTCATGTAAATCGTGAAATATCCTAAAGTCATGCTGAACTTGTTTCAGCATCCATAAGATTCCGAAACAAGTTCGGAATGACCAACAATGCGACAAAACAAACTTGACTTGACATTAGATTAGTTATTAGTAACCGGCTAATTTGTTAAGTTTTGTTATAATGAGTTCGTAAGCAGGTAAAAATTCGTAATTCGCAGTAGTTTTTAGTAAATTTGTACTTATTCGTAATTAATAAAACATGAAGGTATTCATCAAAAAATTTAAGTTAATCTTTATTGCTGTTTTTCTTGGCATTACTGCAATCACCTCGTATAGCTTTGTGGACAGCTATTTCGAAGTATCTAAAAATCTGGATATTTTTGCCACTTTGTTTCGTGAACTAAATATTTATTATGTTGATGAAACAAATCCCGGTGATTTGATGAAAAAAGGCATAGATGATATGCTGAGTTCTTTAGATCCTTATACCAATTATATTCCTGAATCGGAGATTGAAGATTATCGGTATATGACTACCGGACAATATGGTGGCATTGGCGCCCTTATTCGTCAGGATGGGGACTATGTAGTAATATCTGAACCCTATGAAGGATTCCCTGCACAAAAGGCTGATTTAAGAGCAGGCGACAAAATTTTAAGAATAAATGATACCGATGGGAAAGGAAAAAAAACGGATGACATCAGCAAATTTTTAAAAGGGCAACCAAGTAGCACTATCAAACTTTTGATTGAGCGTGAAGGCGAAAAAAAGCCTTTTGAAAAAACAATCAACCGTGAAGAAATAAAAATAAAAAGTGTTCCGTATTCCAGTATGTTAAGCGCCAAGATTGGATACATTAAACTTACCGGTTTTACCGAAAATGCTGCTGATGAAGTAAAAGAGGCACTGGTGGAATTAAAAAAGAACCCTGAATTAAAATCATTAGTACTTGATTTGCGAGGGAATCCGGGTGGTTTGCTAAAAGAAGCTATTGATATTGTTAACCTGTTTGAACAAAAAGGAATTGAAATTGTAAGTACGCGGGGGAAAGTAAAAGATTGGGATAAAGTACATAAAGCAATGAATGAACCCATTGATACAGAAACTCCAATAACGATATTAATTGATCGTGGCTCTGCTTCCGCCTCCGAAATTGTTTCTGGCGCTTTGCAGGATTTGGATAGAGCTGTGGTTATCGGACAACGCTCTTATGGAAAAGGGTTGGTTCAACAAACACGCCCCTTAAGCTATAATGCCCAGCTAAAAGTTACAGTTGCAAAATACTACACCCCGAGCGGGCGCTGTATTCAGGCATTGGACTATTCACATCGCAATGATGATGGCAGTGTTTCCAAAGTACCTGATTCATTAATCTCGGCATTTAAAACCCGAAACGGGCGCATTGTATATGATGGGGGCGGCATTGCTCCGGATATAACTACAGAAACTGAAAAATTCAGCGCCATTCTGTCGAGTTTGGCTACTAAAAATTTGATATTTAATTATGCAACAAAATATCGCACGTTACATGCTTCAATTGCTCCGGCAAAATCTTTTAAGCTGTCAGATGCTGAATATGATGACTTCGTGGCTTATCTCAGCGGAAAAGAATACGATTATACTACCAAAACCGAAAAGACATTGGAAGATTTAGTTGATGATGCTAAAGACGATAAAACGATAGATGCAATAAAAGCTGATATTGATGCACTAAAAATTAAAGTGATGCACAATAAAAAAGAAGATCTGGTGAAATACAAACCTGAAATATCGCATTATTTGGAGGAAGAGATTGCTTCCCGCTATTATTTTCAGAATGGGCGAATGGAAGTATCCTTAAAAGAGGATATTGATTTGAAAGAAGCCTTGAGTCTTTTAAATGACAGCGAACACTATAAGAAAATTTTAACCACTATTGTAAAATCTGAAAAGCCTTTTCATAATGCAGATGATGACAAAAAGAAAAGCCTGAAAAACGATAAAGGAGAAGCGGAAGATTAAGGTAGGTAGTTTTAAAGTTAAGAGTTAAGAGTTGAAAGTTTTGAGTTAAGAGTTAAGAGTTGAAAGTTTTGAGTTAAGAGTTGAAAGTTAAGAGTTAAAAGTTGAGAATTGAGGATTTATAGTTTTCAAATTTATGCTCCACACAGAACTTGATTTTTTTTATCATAACTACGGATCAAGTATAGAAATTGACATTATAAACGAGGTCATGCTAAGCCCTTTGAAATAAACGAATAGGCATTCACATACCCTTCGACCGGCTCTGGTGACTGCACACTTTACTTGACTCATTACCAGATTTGAATAAATAGTTTATTTCAGACACAATTTATCAACAACAACTGCGTTTCCTTCATAAAAAATGTAGCACTCCGGTGTTTTTATGAAATCAATATTCCCCGAAAAGTATCATAATGCTATTTATGTTTTTGCGCTAATTGTATTAGTGATTGGCATGCCTTTATCAAAATTTTTGATGAGCATTTCACAACTGATTTTAGTCGCGAATTGGCTATTGGAAGGGGACCTGAAAAATAAATTTATAAGCTTCCGGAAAAACAAGCCAGCCCTCGTTTTAAGTTCTTTATTATTTTTGCATTTTATCGGACTTACCTATTCGTCCGATTTCGCATACGCCTTTAAAGACATCCGTATTAAGGCTCCTTTATTTATTTTGCCATTGATTCTCTCTACATCAAAACCGCTTTCGCGAAAAGTATATGATGCAATTTTACATTTTTTTGTAGCAGCTGTTCTCCTTGGAACTATTATCAGTTCTTTTATTTTACTGGGCATCATTCACCGCCCTGTTATCGATACCCGAAATATTTCAATTTTTATTTCTCACATCCGTTTTGCATTGTTGATTTGCGTGGCCATTTTTATTACAGCATATTTTGCTTTTAATTCATTATCGATTTTGAGAAAAACAATATGGTCGCTGCTAATAATCTGGATGGTATTCTTTTTAATATTAATGGAATCGCTCACTGGATTGATGGTTTTATCTATCACAACGTTTGTACTGATAATTTACTTTATTTTTAAATCAAAAAGCCGGCTGCTAAAATATGGAGGATTATTATTCATGTCGGGTTCCATTCTACTGGGAGTTTATTATGTTAATTCCATTGCAAAAGAGAATAATGCAAAAGAGAGTGTCGATTTTTACAAACTTGACATTTATACTTCCCATGGGAATTTATATGCCCATGACATCAACGCTAATATGACTGAAAATGGTCACTTGGTTTGGGTTTATTGTTGTCCAAAAGAATTGGAACAATCCTGGAATCAACGGAGCACCATTAAAATTGGGGATAATGATTTGAATGGGAATAAAATTTATAATACCCTAATTCGTTTTTTAGCATCTAAAGGATTAAGAAAAGACGAAGATGCTGTATTGTTATTAACCAATGAGGAGGTAAAAGCCATTGAACGCGGCGTTTCTAATGTAAATTATCAGAGCATTAGCAGTTTAAAAGGGCGGATACATGAAACCTTATGGGAAATTGATTTGTATAGAAAGTCCAGAGATGCCAACGGCCACTCACTTACCCAACGTTTTGAATATTGGAAAACCGCTTGCAGCATTATAAAAAACAATCTGTTTTTGGGTGTTGGAACAGGTGATGTCCCAATGGCGTTTGAACAAGAATATATAAAAAACAATTCATCTCTCAGTAAAGAGTGGCGTTTGCGGTCTCATAATCAATATTTGTCAATTACAGTTGCCTTTGGTATCGTAGGATTATTGTGGTTTCTGATAACATTATTTTATCCTTTATTAAAAAGCGGCAAGAGATTCGATTTCCTTTATATGACTTTCTTTATTATTGCAATTCTTTCATTTTTTACGGAGGATACTCTGGAAACACAGGCAGGAGTTACTTTTTATGCCTTTCTGAACAGCTTTTTTTTATTTGCAAAAGAAAAGGATGAATGAATAACCGCGAGAACCTCGAGGAATTCATGAGATTAAAAAACACGATGTTTTATCGTCTGAATTTTCTTTAAGATATAACGTTCAATATCAACTACCGAATAATTTTTATTGTTATTTTTTTGCAACTGCAGAAGTGCCTGTTTTGATTTTTGCATTAATACCTGATCTTTACGAAATAATCGCATCGCTTTGAAAATGGTGAAATTCCCTTGTATCAATTTAAAAAAACATCGCAACCATAACCAGCAATTAAAAAAACGTAGGTGCCAACCTGATAAATGAAGCAGGTTAAACATAATTCGATTCCGCTCTACAATTACCTTCACTTTTTGCGATTTCAACTTACCAATAGTAGAAGAGACTGCATGCATACAAATAGATTTTGGTTCAAAATAACACTTCCAGCCTACTCGCCAGGCTCGTATCCCCAAATCTGCATCTTCATAGTAATATGGTGCATAAAGCTCATCAAACCCACCCAATTGCCAAAGTTTCTCCCTATTCATTAGTGCATTGGCTCCTGAAAGGAAAAAACTGGGCAACCACATTTCGGCTGATTCGTCGATTGGAATATAGTTATATGTTGTTTTTATTCCTTTAAAACTTACTTTTGGATATTTTGCACCATCCTGAATTTTCGCCCCCTCCAAACCGGGCATGTCAACAATTTTGCCCATTACGCCAAAGGTGTCTTTATCATCAAAATATTTTAATTGCTCCATAAAATAATCAACAGAAAGTTGCACATCAGAATTTAATGCCAGTATTAAATCAAACTGAGCAGTGAAAATCCCTTTATTAATGGTTGGTGAAAAACCCATATTCGACTGATTGATCAGCAATTTTACTGTGGGGTAATCGTTTTGGATAAATGCTACCGAATCATCAAAAGAGGCATCATCAATTACTATGACTTCATAATTTACCTGAGCAAATTTTAATGCTTCAATCACAGAGGGCAAATTTGCTTCGAGCAAATGCTTCCCATTATAATTGGGGATTACAACAGAAATTGAAGGGGCATTATACTTTTTCATAAAGATCGAGGTATGCCTTTGCAGCATTTTCCCATGAAAATTGTTTCACCCAATTGATTGATCTTTGGGCTTTTTCAGAATCACTAGCAAAATTTTGCAATCCTTTTTCAAAAACTTCAATCATATATTCGGGATTAAAATTATTCCAATAGTAGGCTTCAGTTCCACCAATTTCGGGCAAACTGGTTAAGTTTGATAAAAAAACAGGTTTACCCAGACTCATTGCTTCCACAACTGGAAGTCCAAAACCTTCGGTTAATGAAGGGAAAACAAAAGCCTTGCAATTCTTATACAACCAATATTTTGCTGAATCATTAATTATACCCGGGAAATGAATTTGTATGTCAACGCCAGTTTTTTCAGCGGTTTTAATTATTTGTTTTGCATAATCCGAATTACTTTCTCCTGCAATTACTAAATTTAATTGCTTATTGTTTTGCAATAAAGGAAGCAGGGTGTGGAAATTTTTTTTTATTGAAATAACACCAATTGAGAAAATAAAATCCGCACTGCAAAGCGACTTCATAAAATCAGGAATAGCGGCATCCTCTATTGTTTTCAAGGAATTTCCATTATAAATAACATAAACCGGTTTATTATTCAATTGTAAATTTTCGCGCACAATAATTTCCGTAAATTTTGATATTACGGTAATTGCTGTGGCTCTGTTTACTCTTTTTTGAAGACTATTAAGTTTACGTTTTTGTTTTGCTCCTTTATATTTTTCTAAAAAATTTAAATCGTGAATGGTTAAAATAAGTTTGGTGTTTTTATTGTTGGGTAGGTAATGGGAGTCTTGCTGCAAACAATGCCAAACATCATAATTGACGCTGTTAAGAGGTAATAGTTTATGCAAAGGGGTATGTTTTACATAATTAATTTGTTCTCCAAAAACGTTTTTCTGAAATGAAGGTAAATAAAAATCCAACCGCAAATTTTCAGATTCAAAATTTTGAAATTGCTCGCCAATATTCAAACAAAATTGCCCCAATCCGCTGTTAGGGTTTTTCAGTTTTTCCATTTCAACTAATACACGTTTCATATCGGTACGAATAAAAGAAATAATTTAACAATTATTCAATTTTACAGTAGGCAATTATTCAATTTTACAAATAATTAGTACATTCAATTTACATTTTAAAAGATCATCCATTGCCCACTAGTGTAGGACAAATATCCCTAAATGCTTTAATTCTATACAATACAGCAATGTTATTACGTCATGGAACTCCCAAACATAAACGCCTCCCAAGGTCTTCGACAAGCTCTGACTGACGACGCGCAAGTCATATTGAGCATGTCGAAATATGTGCGAGGGCTTTATAAATTATGAAAATAAGGAAATTTGTCATAAACAAATTGCCTACTGCAAAATTGTAAAATTATTTTCTATTGCCTACTGCAAAATTGCGCAATTGAAAAATTATTTTTTATATAATTGCTTCAATTTAAAATACTTCAAATAAGTAGAATGAGCGGATATTTTACAGATCACAAAACCAAAGTAGCCATCGAGTATTCCAAGTTGAAAAAAATAACTTTGAATAAATTTTACAACCGGGCTGATATACAATTTTATTAAATTTGATTTTTTCCCTTTTGCAAATAAAGCATTCGCACTGATTGTAGAAAATTTATCTGTTTGTTTACGATGTCCCTCGATGGAGTAATAACTGTAATGCAAAATGTTCCCTTTTAAACAGGACGTATTTTTATCGCCCTCCAGCAATTCGTATTTGTCATGAGGATTGTATCCCCCCCATTTTCCTTTCCGTGAATCCCATAAACGCAACTTCCTATCGGGATACCATCCGCAATGAAATATCCATTTTCCACAATAGTTAGTTAGCCTGTTCATGTAATATCCATCATAAAGCCAATTGTTTTTTATTTCAATAATTTCTTCTTTAAGTCTTTCATCAATAGCTTCGTCAGCATCAAGCGATAAAATATGAGGATATTTGGATTGTGTAATTGCCCAGTTTTTTTGTTCGATATGTCCTTCAAATTTATGTTGTATAAACCTCAGCCCTCTTGCTTTGCATATTTCTTCTGTTTTATCGGTAGAATACGAATCGACAATAACGATATCATCTGCAATCCCTTGAAGTGAATCCAAACAACGTGCAATATTTTTTTCTTCATTGAAAGTAATGATAACAATTGAAAGCTCTGGCATTCCCTTATTCTTAAGTTTGAATAATTACAAAAATAACAAATTATTCAGCTTCACTGTTTCTTTCAAAATCATTTTGTTATGTTATTGAATTAAAGTAAATTCGCATTCAAATTTAAAAAGACATGAATAAACAAATTTTAAAATTTTCCGCATTTGCAACCGCCATTGCACTTGTATCCTGTCAAGGTAATAAGGAAGAAAAATCAGTAGCTGGTATCGGTATCGAAATCGCGAATATTGACAGTACGGCGAAACCTACAGATGATTTTTATCAGTTTGTAGATGGTAAATGGATAACAAACAATCCTATTCCTCAATCAGAAAGCCGTTGGGGCAGCTTTAATGAATTGTATGAAAAAAATACGGCTAAACTAAAAGTTATTTTAGAGGGCGCTGTTGCTGACAAAGCGG
Organism: Bacteroidia bacterium; assembly: GCA_036170695.1. Taxonomy (GTDB): domain Bacteria; phylum Bacteroidota; class Bacteroidia; order 2-12-FULL-35-15; family 2-12-FULL-35-15; genus 2-12-FULL-35-15. The sequence continues at coordinate 3,379 of JAVHPR010000262.1, read as the reverse complement.
CTAAACCTGGAAGTAATACTCAAAAAATCGGAGATTTTTATTCTCTGGCAATGGACTCAGTTAAATTAAATAAGGATGGAGCATCTCCTTTAAAAGACGAGTTTGCTGCAATTGATAAAATGGCGACCACAGATGATTTCATTAAAACTATTGCCCATCTGCATACCATTGGAATATCTGCTTTATTTGTAGGATATGTTGCTCAGGATCCTAAAGTCAATACTTTATATATTCCTCAATTATACCAGGGTGGTATTAGTTTGCCTGACAGAGATTATTATACAAAAAAAGACCCACGCACTTTAGGAATCCAAAAAGCTTATCTGGAGCACGTTGTTTCAATGTTTAAATTATTGGGCGACAAAGCTGAAGTTGCTAAAAAAAATGCTAACACTATTTTCCGTATCGAAACTAAATTGGCAGAAGCTTCAATGACAAATCTCGAATTACGTGATCCTGCAAAACAGTATAATAAATACACTTATAAGGAATTAGCTGACTTAACTCCAAACGTAAATTGGATGACCTACCTCAGCGGTGTTGGTGTTAATGCTATTACAGATGTAATTGTGTGTCAGCCCGAATTTTTTAAAGAAATATATCATTCCATTGAAAAAGTTCCCATGAATGATTGGAAAACTTATTTGCGTTGGACTTTAATTGATCAAACTGCCGGTAAACTGAGTGATGATTTTGTGAATGAACAATTTAAATTTAACGGAACCATCTTAATGGGAACTCCTGCGTTGAAATTCAGATGGAAACGTGCTTTAGAAGCTACGGATGGCGCTTTGGGTGATGCATTGGGACAATTATTTGTTGAAAAACATTTTTCTCAAGACAGTAAAAAAAGGGTAGCTGAGATGGTTGAAAACCTAATTGCCGCCTATAGAGACCGCATAAACAGTCGTGATTGGATGGGTGCTGAAACTAAAAAACAGGCGATGGCTAAGTTAGATAAAGTGATGAAAAAGCTTGGATATCCTGATAAATGGAAAGACTATACTACTCTGGATATAAAGCATGATTCGTATGTTCAAAATTATTTACGCTCCAATACCTATTCATTTAAGGAAATGATAGACAAATTAGGTAAACCAGTTGATCGTACTGAATGGGGTATGACTGCGCCTACCATCAATGCGTATTACAATCCTACAATGAACGAAATTGTTTTCCCTGCCGGGATTATGCAGCCTGTATTTTTTAATCCTGAAGCCGATGATGCTGTAAATTATGGATGTATGGGGGCAATTATCGGTCATGAGTTAACTCATGGTTTTGATGATCAAGGTGCGAAATATGATGCAGATGGTAATCTGAAAAACTGGTGGACAATAGATGACTCCATTAATTTCTTAAAAAAAACAAATGTATTGGTGAATCAGTTTAATAATTATGTTGCCATTGATACTTTTCATGTAAAAGGTGATTTAACAGTTGGCGAAAACATTGCTGATTTAGGAGGTTTAACAGTTTCCTATTATGCTTTGAAAAAATCAATGGAAGGCAAACCAGCTCCTAAAAAAATTGATGGCTTTACTCCTGAGCAACGTTTCTTCATGTCGTGGGCACAAGGCTGGAGGATTAATTATCGTCCTGAATATTTAAAGAATATGTTGCAAACCAATGTGCATTCTCCCGGGAATTTCCGTGCTATGAATGCACCAAGTAATATGAAAGAATTTTATGAGGCCTTTGGCGTAAAAGAAGGTGATAAAATGTATCGCCCTGATGCTGAAAGAGCTGAAATCTGGTAATTTTTAAATTTATTATTAATGAAAAAGCGCCCTGCATTTGCAGGGCGCTTTTTTTTCAATTCGTGAACAGGGTGTGGACAATATTAATTCCAATGTTTGGAACATGGAACAGGAAACAATAATTTGAAAGATTAATAATTTTGCGTTCTCTGGATTTTACCAGTTTCATCCCAGAACGTCCATTTACCACTTTCTATATCATTGGTATAATAACCATCATAGCGTTTTTTCTTATTATCATACCAGGTGGTTGTTTTTCCATTTTTCTTTCCATCGGTAAATGTTGTTTCACTCCATGGCGAACCATCCTCATAATAGCTCTTCCAAAGCCCATCACGCTTTCCTTCTTTCAATATTCCTTGCATTTCAATCCGGCCATTTTGGAAATATTTTATGTATTCTCCATTTTGAATTTCTGTCTCTTTTTTTTCTATAAAAAGAAAATCTTTTTGAACAGTATCCTGTTTAACCATTTTTTTTTCAACGGCTTCAGATGATTCAACAATAGTTTTAGGTGTTTCCTCTTTACAGGAAAATAAAGCCATACCTAACACAGCAACAAAACAAAACATGCCCCCAATTCTCAATGAGTCATTGAACTTTTGTTGACCAGTATATGTTTTATTTTGTTTTTTCATTCTTGTTTTTTCTTTTTACTTGTAGCCTTTCCCTTTGTGGGAGAGATTATGAGAGGGGCTTAATTTTTTCGCTCTGTGGTATATTTAACCAAGGCAAGTAAAGATATTTTTGAGGGGCTGTCCGGGAATTCCGAAAGTATCTCTAAAGCCTTATTTTTGTATTCATTCATTCTGCTTTCGGCATATTGTATCCCTCCGCTTTTTATCACAAAATCAATAGCTTCCGCCACTTTCTTCGGATCATTATTATTATTCTTTACGATGTTGATAATTTTACGTTTATCCCAAACTGATGCATTATTCAGGGCGAATATCAAAGGCAGTGTCATCTTTTTTTCCTTAATATCGATACCAGTTGGTTTACCGATATTGGATCCATCCCCGTAGTCAAATAAGTCGTCTTTTATTTGAAATGCAATACCAACCGCTTCGCCAAACGTTTGCATCCTATTTATTATTTTTTCATCTTTTGTTACAGAAGCTGCACCACATGCACAGCATGCAGCTACTAAGGATGCCGTTTTTTTGCGTATAATATCAAAATAAACAGATTCATCAATATCAAGCTTACGGGCTTTTTCAATTTGCAATAATTCTCCTTCACTCATTTCCCGAACTGCGGTGGAAACAAGCCCTAACAAATGAAAATCCTTATTGTCGATGGAAAGCAATAAGCCTTTGGAAAGCAAAAAGTCACCAACCAAAACAGCAATTTTATTTTTCCAAAGTGCGTTCACCGAGAAAAAGCCTCTTCGAACGTTAGAATCATCCACAACATCATCATGCACTAAAGTTGCAGTATGTAACAGCTCAATCAATGCTGCCGCACGGTAGCTCGATTCATTCATCTCACCACATACCTTCGCTGATAAAAAAACAAACATAGGACGCATTTGCTTTCCTTTACGTTTAACAATATAATGTGTGATTTTATCAAGCAATGGAACCGAACTCTTCATTGAAGATTTAAACTTCAATTCA
>JAVHPR010000261.1:0-13037 GCA_036170695.1 Bacteroidia bacterium | reverse complement strand
GACAAATATACAAAATAAATCTTATATTACATACTAAATAATGCTCCTATTAATATGTTGAATTGAACACTACCTTTGAGTAATTTTTTTGTAAAATCAATTCTATGAAAATACAATTTTTAGGTGCGGCACGAACCGTAACCGGAAGTAAACATTTGATAACTACGGCGAATGGTAAAAAAATATTACTTGATTGCGGTTTTTTTCAGGGCAAAGGTTCTGAAACAGATGAACTTAACCGCAACTTTCCATTTGACCCTGCAAGTATTGATTACCTTATACTTTCACATGCTCATATTGATCATTCGGGTAACATCCCAAATCTTGTAAAACAAGGTTTTAAAGGGCAAATACTATGCACTCCGGCAACAACAGATTTATGCAGGATTATGCTTATCGATAGCGCTCATATACAGGAACATGATATAGATTTCTTGAACAAACGCAGAAAGAAACAAGGTAGGAAACCCTTATCTGTACTATATGAAACTAAAGATGCTGAAAATTGTCTGAAGCAGTTTATAAGTGTTAAATATGATACAAAATATACAGTTTGCGATGGAGTAACATTATTACTCACTGATTCGGGGCATATTTTAGGTGCAGCAGCAATTAATCTGGAAATTATTGAAAACGACATTTCAAAAAAAATATTTTATTCTGGCGATATAGGTCGTCCTAACGATAAAATACTAAAAGATCCGGCTCCGTTCCCTCAGGCAGATTATATTATTACTGAATCGACTTATGGTGACAGACTTCATGCAGAAAGTACTTTTTCAGAACAACAATTGTTTAATGTGGTCTATGATACCTGCGTTATAAAAAAGGGGGAAATAATAATACCGGCATTTAGTTTGGGACGAACTCAAGAGATTGTTTACTCCCTCAATAATATGTATAATAAAAAAATGCTTCCTCCTATTAAAGTATATGTTGACAGTCCGCTTTCAGTTAATGCAACAGAAATTATGCGTAATCATCCGGAATGCTTTAATAAGGACATTGTAGATTCTTTAAAATTTGATACTGATCCATTTGGTTTCAACAATTTAATTTACATTCAGGATGTGCAAGAATCAATAAAATTAAATTCATTGAAAGAACCTTGCATAATTATTTCTGCCTCCGGCATGGCTGAAGCGGGGAGAATTAAACATCACCTTGCCAATAATATTTCAAATCCTGATAATACAATTCTGATGGTAGGTTATGCCGAACCAAATTCTCTTGGCGGGCATTTGAGATCCCGTTATAAAACAGTTAAAATATTTGGAGTTGAACACGAAGTAAAAGCAAATGTTGTAATTTTAGATTCATACAGCGCACATGGCGATTTCTATGAAATGATTAAGTACCTGAATTGTCAGGACAAAAAAAAGGTAAAACAAATTTTTCTGGTTCATGGAGAATACGAAGTGCAAAAGCATTATCGAGAAAAACTGATTACGGATGGGTTTACAAATATTACAATCCCAGACAAAGGTGATATTATCGAAATAAATTAAATCCGACCATGCTTTTCAATCAAATAAAATACCTTGTTGCTAAAGAAATCAGGCTTGAAATGCGTAATAAATATGCTTTAGGAGGTATATTGTTATATGTGGTTTCAACCATTTTTGTAAGTTATCTTTCATTTAAAAAGATCATTGACCCTGCAACCTGGAATGCCTTGTTCTGGATTATTTTACTCTTTGCATCTATTAACGGTGTAGCCAAAAGTTTTATAAATGAAACACGCGGCAGGTTACTCTACCTTTATACATTGGTGAGTCCGCAAGCTGTAATACTTTCAAAGATTATTTACAATTCACTATTACTTACCGTATTATCAGGCTTATGCTTATTCGTTTATACTTTATTCATAGGGAATATTATTCAGGATTTATCCTTATTTTTAGTTACCCTTTTATTAGGAAGTTTTGGATTTTCATCCTTACTAACCATGGTTTCTGCAATAGCTTCAAAAACAAGTAATAACTTCACCTTAATGGCTATATTAAGTTTTCCGATCATGATTCCTTTATTAATTGTTCTGATTAAACTTTCAAGAAATGCTATTGACGGTTTGGAACATTGGGACTTAAATTATTTGTTGATTTTGATGTTTTTAAATGTAATAATTATCCTTTTATCATATTTGTTATTTCGCTACCTTTGGCGCGATTAAAAGCCACTCCTTACCTCCCCAAAGGCTAGGAGTGGATAAAAGTATCAATGATTTTAGAGTGAACTTACACAAAGAAAATAATATAAATGAAAAGCCTGGTTCCTCCCCTTCAGGGAGGTCAGGAGGGGTTTCTTATTGGTGGAAAATAATTGCAATATTATTTATATTCTACAGTATTATTGCAGGCTTCCTTTTTAAGGTACCAGCCCAGCCTATTCTTCACGAAACAATTCGTAACTTGTATTTTCATGTACCCATGTGGTTTGCTATGATGGTCATATTGTTTGTTTCCGTTTGGCACAGCATCAAATACCTTAGCAATTCAAATATGGAAAGTGATATTATAGCTTCACAAGCTGCCCATACAGGAATGTTAGTAGGTGCATTAGGTCTTATTACGGGTTCATTATGGGCGAGATACACCTGGGGCGCCTGGTGGGTTGCCGATACCAAATTAAACGGTGCAGCAATAACCATGCTTATTTATCTGGCATATTTTGTTTTACGCGGTTCTATTGATGAAGAGCAAAAACGTGCCCGCATAGCCGCTGTTTATAATATTCTGGCATATGTGATGCTTGTCGTATTTTTAATGATTTTACCCCGTATGAGTGATTCATTACACCCGGGTAATGGTGGAAATCCGGGTTTTAATAAATATGATTTGGATAGCAATATGCGTTTGGTATTTTATCCGGCAGTTATTGGATGGATTTTGCTTATAGTATGGATTTTCACATTACGGGTTCGTCTTGAAAAAGTTAAACGAAAGTTTTATTTGAACGATTAATATATACAATTATCAATGAAAAAAACGGCCTCACTTCTATTGCTTCTTTTATTGTCGGTAGCAACTTTTGCACAGGAAACAACACAAATTGAAATGGCTGACGGACTTTTTCAGTCTGGAAAAATTTACGTGGTGGTGGCTGTGCTTTCGATTATTTTTATTGGCATCATAGTATACCTGATTATGCTTGACAAAAAAATAAGCAAATTGGAAAAAGAGGTTAAAAACAAGTAAACAAGTCCTTCTCCTTTTTTCAAGGAGAAGGATTTAGGATGAGGTCAAATATTAAAAACATGAAAAAAATACACATTGTCGGAATAATAATCATTGCTGTTGCCATCGGAGCAATATTTACAACACTTAATAATACAAGTACTTATGCAAGTTTTATTGAAGCTGCCAAAGAATCGGGTAGCGAATTCCACGTTGTTGGCAAGTTGGACAAAGCAAAAGAAACCATTTATGAACCTAAAGTAAATGCAAATATTTTTTCATTTTATATGATTGATAATGTGGGAGAAGAGCGTAAAGTGATATTGCATAAGAATAAACCACAGGATTTTGAACGTTCCGAACAGATTGTTCTGATTGGTAAAATGCAGGGAGATGAATTTCATGCATCGGATATTTTAATGAAATGCCCATCAAAATACAATGATGGGAAACCACAAACAAGTAAATAAACCTAATTGGAGAATTAGTAAGTTAGACAATCTGAGAATTAAGTAAGACTAAATAACTCGCATAACTCAAAAACTCTCCAAATCAACAAATCTCTAATTTTTAATTATTATATGAAGTATATCGGTGAGCATTTATGGATCGGAGAAGTTGGAAATATTTTTGTTATCCTTTCCTTTATTTTTGCTTTAATAGCAAGTATTAGTTATTTTTTTGCCGCTCGTGATAATGAAAAAGCTTCATTGTGGAAACGCATTGCACGCACTGCATTTCAACTTCATGGACTTTCTGTTTTAGGTATTGTAGCTGCCCTGTTTTTCATGATTCAGAATCACTATTTTGAGTTTGAATATGTATGGCATCACAGCAGTAAAGCAATGCCAATGCAATATATTTTATCGTGCTTTTGGGAAGGGCAGGAAGGCAGCTTTTTACTTTGGATCTTTTGGCAGGTAATCATTGGATTAATTTTACAACGAACAGCAAAAAATTGGGAAGCTCCTGTAATGGCTACCATCTCATTGGTACAGGCATTTTTAGCTACCATGCTGTTTGGTATTTATATTTTCGGACATCGCATAGGCAGTAATCCTTTTACTGTATTACTTCGCCAGCTTCCTGATTATGCAGGAAGTCCGGTGTTCAACAATCCGAATTATTTAGAAACATTAGATGGACGAGGCTTAAATCCTTTACTTCAAAACTATTGGATGACCATCCACCCCCCTACCCTATTCCTTGGATTTGCATTAACTGTTGTTCCATTTGCATATGCTATTGCAGCCTTATGGAAAAAGAAATTCAGCGAATGGATAAACCCGGCTTTACCCTGGACATTTCTTGGAATTGTGATTTTAGGAATTGGCATCTTAATGGGTGGAGCCTGGGCTTACGAAGCATTAAGTTTTGGAGGTTTTTGGGCTTGGGATCCTGTTGAAAATGCCTCATTGGTACCATGGTTGACATTAGTTGGAGCAGCTCACTTAATGCTCATTACACGCAACAATACCCAGTCAGTCTTTCTTACCTTGCTGCTATCAATATTAACGTTTGTTCTCATCCTATATTCAACCTTTCTCACCCGAAGCGGTATCCTTGGAGAATCGTCTGTTCATGCTTTTACAGATTTAGGGATGTCCGGACAATTACTGATTTGTCTTTTTTTCTTTTTGCTACTAGGTATAATTCTAATTGCAATTAATTGGAAACATTTTCCAAAACAAAAGGAAGAAGAAGGATTATGGTCACGTGAATTTTGGATGTTTGTCGGGGCTGTTGTATTATTGGTTTCCTCTTTCCAGATCCTATTTTACACCTCTATGCCGGTTTGGAATAAATTATTTAATTTTAACAAAGCGCCGGCTAAGGATGTTATTGATTTTTATAATTCCTGGCAATTACCTTTTGCTGTTATAGTAACATTATTGATTGCTGTTGGACAGTATTTCAAATTCAAAAACACGAAATTTATTTTTTTTTATAAAAAAATTAAATTTTCATTTATAGTAGCATTATTTATTTCCGTTGTTATTTCTTATCTATTTAAGTTTAGTAAACTATCTTATTCACTTTTACTCTTCTCTTCCATCTTTGCTGTTGCCGCTAATACTGAATATATGCTACGGGTATTTAAAGGGAAAGTAAAAAAAGCCGGTGCCTCTATTGCTCATATAGGATTTGCATTAATCATGTTGGGCATTTTAATTTCTACCTCCAAAAAAGAAATTATCTCAAAAAATATTTCAGAAAAAGGCATTGAAAGTTTTGAAGAAAAAATGTTGAGCAGTGATAATATTTTATTAACTCAGGGAGATACATTACCGATGGGGAATTATTTTGTAACTTATACAGGAAAAAGAATTGAAGGCATAAAGATTTACTATGATGTAGATTATTTTACTAAAAACAAGAATGGGAATTTTCAGAAAGAATTTTCCTTATCACCACTCCTGCAAACTAATCCCATCATGGGTAATGTTGCTGAACCGGATACAAGGCACTTTTTATCTTTTGATGTTTATACACATATTACTTATGCCGATTTATCAAAAATAAATGCAAAAAAAACTGAGTCTAAAGATGGATATTCAGAAGCAAAAAGTTATTCTGTAAATAAAGGTGATACTATTTTTTCTACCAATAATAATATCATTTTCGATTCACTATCCCTTGCTATTGACAGGAAAAAGTATAATTTAGGAAAAGATGATATTGCTGTTGAAGCCCATTTGCGGGTGTTAGATACTGCAAAAAACTATGAAACAGCACCGGTATTTGTAATTCACAATAATATGATACAGCCAATTCCTTCAACTATTGATGAATTGGGATTACAATTTATTTTCGGGAAAATAAATACAGAAAATGGAAAGATTGAAATCTCCATACGGGAAAAAAAGAAAAACGTTCGTGATTTTATTGTAATGCAGGCTATGATTTTCCCCTACATTAATATTTTGTGGATGGGCAGTATCATAATGGCGATAGGAACTATGCTAGCTATTATTGAAAGAATCAGAAGGAGTAAAAGAATTTACAGCAAGAACATTGATGCAAAAAAAATATAATAGCTACTGCTTATAGGTCTGTGTTTCTTGGCGGTGGTAAATGTTAATTATTTATTTTTAATGGTACCTTCAAAATATAAAATCGTTATTATAGGTGCAGGTAATGTAGCTACCCAACTTGGTTTAGCACTAAAAAAATCAAACTATTGCATTATTGAAGTCTATAGTAAACATAAAACTTCAGCAAGCAGTTTAGCGAAAATACTTAATTGCAATTCCACCCATTTTCCTAATAAAATTAATACAACCGCTGATATTTATATAATTGCAGTAAATGATGATTCAATCATTGAAGTTGTTGATCAATTGAGACTAAAAGATAAAATTGTTGTACATACTTCCGGTAGTGTTGATATGAATATTTTAACTCCTTCATCGAAGAATTTTGGAGTGTTTTATCCGCTACAAACATTTTCTAAAAATAATAAAGTCAATTTTAAAACTATTCCAATTTGTTTGGAAGCAAACAACACTAGTACTTACAAAACACTTCAAACAATCGCAAAGAGGATAAGTAATAATGTAAAAAAGATAAATTCCGATCAGCGGAAAACTATACATTTAGCGGCAGTATTTGCCAATAATTTTAGTAATCATTTATATGCAATAGCTTCCGACATTCTGAAATCAGCAAACTTATCATTTGATATTTTAAAACCGTTAATTGAAGAAACTGCAAAAAAAATAATACAACTTTCTCCTTTAGAAACGCAAACAGGTCCGGCTGCACGTGACGATCAAAAAACAATGAACAATCATTTAAAAATGCTTTCAAAAAAAAAAGAATATCAACAACTTTATAAGCTAATGAGTAAAAGTATTCGAAATTTCAAATAGCAATTAGGCAATTATTCAGTAGGCAATTAACAAACAACAATAACAAAAAATTAACACAATTTCGTAAATTCGTTTTTTTATTCGTTATTAGTAACCCGTAAATTTGTATAAATGGAAAATTTTAAAACAAAACTAACGCGTATAAAAACGTTCATTTTTGATATTGATGGAGTGCTTACAGATGGCTCTATTACTGTTATGCCTGATGGTGAGCAAATACGTTCCATGAGTATTAAAGATGGTTATGCAATGCAGCTGGCAGTAAAAAAAGGATATAAAATTGCCATTATTTCGGGAGGCAAATCCGAAGGAGTTAGAAAACGGCTGAATGACTTAGGTATTTATGATGTTTTTTTAGGTGCGGATAATAAAATCGAAAAATATAATGAATTACTTATTACCTACGAAATCAATCCTGATGAAATTCTATATATGGGAGACGATTTGCCCGATTATGAAGTAATGAAACTTATTGCAGTACCGACCTGTCCGAAAGATTCAGCTCAGGAAATAAAAGATATTTCGATATATGTATCTGACAAAGATGGTGGGAAAGGTTGTGTGCGTGATGTTATAGAGCAAGTGTTGCGAGTTCAGGGGAATTGGTAAATGAGAGGTATTATGAAAGCATTTTTAAAATTAATACGTATTCAAAACCTTCTGATTATTGCCTTTACGCAATATGTAGTTCGTTGGTGTCTGATATTTCCTATATTAAAGGCACAAAGTAGTTATTATACATTGCAGTTAAGCGAAATCCAGTTTTTTTTATTGGTTCTTTCAACAGTGTTGGTCGCGGCTTCAGGATATATTATTAATGATTATTTTGATGTCCGCATTGATAAAGTAAATAAACCGGAGCGATTACTAATTGATAAAGGTGTAAAAAGACGTGTTGCAATGGGCGCACATCATATACTTAATATTTTAGCGATTCTAATAGCTATATATGTATCATTTTCAATTGGCGTTACAAAACTTGCTTTCATTCATTTTATTTGTGCATCCGGACTTTGGTTTTATTCCACTACTTTTAAAAAGCAATTTTTAATCGGCAACATTCTCATTGCAGCCTTTACCGCATTAGTCCCTTTCGTGGTAGTTGTTTACGAAGCTTTGCCTTGTTACAAGGCTTATTTACCATTAGATGAAGCATTCAGTTTTAATGGAATCTGGTTGTATATTTTTGGCTTTTCATTTTTTACATTTTTAATCACTTTGCTCCGTGAAATTATTAAAGATATGGAAGGAATTGAAGGTGATAAAGAGTATGGCTACAGCACAATGCCAATAGTTATTGGAATAAAGGCCAGTAAACTTGTTGCTGTTATAATTATTTTAGCGACCATCGTTTTTTTATCCTATTATCAACTACTTCAATGGCAAAAAAATGACTTGTTAACCTGTTTATATTTCATTTTTGGATTACAAATACCCCTGATATATTTAATTATAAAAATTGTAAAAGCAGATACAAAAAAAGCATTTCGGTTTGCCGGGAACATCACTAAAGCAATAATGTTTACAGGCATTTGCTACCTTTTTATTTTTGCATACATATTGCTACACTTTATTCATTTATTATAAAAGTAATGTGCCAATTTAACAACTTAACAATTTAACAAATGAAAAATATTTTAGTAATAGGCGCAGGACGTTCAGCATCATCGTTGATCAAATATCTTTTAGATAATTCAATCAAAGAAAACTGGAATGTTACAGTAGGAGATGTTTCGTTTGATTTGGTAAAACAAAAAACAGCGAATCACCCCAACTCACGGGCTATTGTTTTTGATATCACAAACGATTTGCAACGTGAAGAAGAAATAAAACGTGCTGATATTGTTGTTTCCATGTTGCCGGCATCAATGCATTTGAGTGTTGCAAAAGACTGTGTTCGTTTCAAAAAACATCTTGCCACAGCATCTTATGTTTCAAAAGAAATGGGGGGATTAGATGCCGAAGCTAAGTCGGCAGGAATTATTTTAATGAATGAAGTTGGTTTAGACCCCGGTATCGATCACGCTTCTGCCATGAAAATTATTGATCAGATCCATGATCAAGGTGCAGAATTAACTTCCTTCAAGTCATATTGTGGAGGACTGGTTGCTCCTGAAAACAATGATAATCCATGGGGATACAAATTTTCATGGAATCCACGTAATGTAATATTAGCTGGTCAGGGAACAGCTCAATATATTGAGCATGGCGAATATAAATATATTCCATACAACCGTTTGTTCACACAAATCAGTACCGTTGAAATTGATGGTTATGGTTCTTTTGATGCATATGCTAATCGTGATTCATTATCGTATCGTAAATTATATAACATTGCAACAATCCCTACAATGCTGCGCGGAACATTACGTATGCCGGGGTATTGCAAAGCATGGAATGTATTTGTTAAACTTGGTTTAACTGAAGATACATATAAAATTGAAGCGTCCGATAAACTAACCTATCGCCAGCTTCTGGAAGCATATTTACCTGCCGGCAAAAAATCCACTAAAGAAAAATTGATTGCTTTTATGGGATCTGAAATAGATGCAGAAATATTGAGCAAAATTGAGTGGCTGGGAGTATTTGAAGACAGAAAAATAAAACTTGCCAATGCAAGTCCTGCTCAAATACTTCAGGATTTATTGGAAGAAAAATGGGAATTAAAAGAGCATGATAAAGATATGATTGTGATGCAACACCAGTTTGAATTTATGCTCCCCGATGCTGGTAAAAGGTTAATAAAATCTTCATTGGTTGTTAAAGGTGAAGACCAGATTTATACGGCAATGGCAAAAACAGTAGGATTACCTTTAGGAATCACTACAAAGTTAATTTTGCAAGGAAAAATAAATACACGAGGTGTTGTAATACCTACTAATAAAGAAATTTATGAACCTTTATTATCCGAATTGGAATTATTCGGAATTAAATTTTTGGAGGGTGAATTAGTTAATATACAATATTAGCGGTTTCTTTTGCAATACCGATTGTTGCAATTGATCCACTGTTAAATTTTAAAAAATCTGACTCTATACCATCACTAAATATTACTCCACCGGCGGGCATTAATGATTCAATAGTCAAAGTTTTTTGGTTCGTTATTAAACCGGCTGAAATTCCTGTCTGAGTCCTGATGCTTTTAAATGGTTCTCTGACAGCAAATAATAATTCGTCTTCTCTTAAAGTTGGTAAAGCCCTCCGGGCACTTACCTTATTGCCTTTTGAAAAAGATGGAAGTTTTGAGTTTGAAGCGGATTTTGATTTTGAATTATTATCAAACTCATTGGTTATCCCATAAGCCATATTAAAAACAGAACTCATCCAGCCTGTACTGCCCGCAGGTGTAGAAACAATAAGCCCGCTGGACGATTGTTCTTCACTATTTTCGTTAAATGAAATTTTATAACGTGCTGATATATGAGTAGAAGCGCCTATAAATAAATCATTAAAAGCTAAAAGCCGTTGCCCATCATTTAATTGGGCTTCTGCAAATCGCATGCTTTTTGAACGATAGGTATTGGCAATCACATTTTCAACTGCTTGCATAAAATTTGAAGTGTTGAAAGGCAGTAATACTCCGTCATACCTACTAGTATCAGGGTTTACGGCAACAATAGGAATACCTTTGGAATATTTGGCAGTATTTGCTACAAGGCCATCCTGGCCAATCACAACGATTAAATTTTTCTCCGAAAAAATATAGGAAGAAACATATTGCCTTTCAACAACTTTATGCTTGATCGCATTTGAAAGTTGAGTTTGGAGAAAATTTAACGAGTCATGAAATTTCTCATGCTCCACTTCATAATCTTCAAAAACTCCACCTTGCCGTTCAATATAAAATTGTGCCTGCGACTGAGTATTAAAGCGCTCAATCAACGATTCAAGCCTCGTTTTATTCTTAACAATGATTGCATATTCTACACTCATTTTCTACTATCTTTTCTTATCGCTTAATATTGATTCCAGTAATTCAGGGCTGATATTCAGATTCCCGATCTTTTCTGCATTTTCAGCAAGTTGCCGGAATGCTAATGCAATATTGAATTTAGGATCTGAATTATTATTAAGTGCGGTAATTATTTTCCAATCTATGTTTCGGTAAGGTTTAAGAGTAGTTTCAATCACAAAACCTTGCGTTTCGGCTTCAGCTCTCTCATTTGCCGTTTTTTGTTCAATCAAAAGTTTCCGTTGATTCTCCACTGAAATGTCAGCCTCAACACGCATTTCCCTCAATTTTCGCTCGTTATCGGCATTCTGGATTTTTGTTTCCATTTGCTTTTCAGCGATTTGTTTTTGTTTCTCCTCAACTGCAATTTCAGTATTTAACTCACTCTCCTTTATTTTTCTTTCTTGTTCAACAGCAAAATTTCTACGCTCATAAATAGCCTGATCTGCCTCCTGTTGTAATTTCTCCCTTGTTTCAGTTTCTAAAGCTCTCGACATTTCAGGTGTTGCAGTAATAGCAAGAATATTAGCACCTAAAATTTCAATTCCTAACATTCCAATTGCCGGTGAGGATTTTAAACCTTCCAAAATTCCTACTTCAATCGCTTTGGCAGATCGTATTGACTCTTTTAATTTTATCCCATGAATATATGATGAAGTGGCTGTTTGAGCCACATTTATGATACGTTGATTTAACTTTTCAATGTCATTTTTTTTGTATAATCCATTATCATTTACTGTAAAGTCCAGAATATCTGCAAGCGTTTTAGGGTTACTGATTTTGTAACTTATTTGCCCTTGAATGGTCACAGTCTGATAATCGTTTGTTGATTCATTGAAAATAAAAGGCAGGTCGTTACTACCCATAGGAATAGCTGCAATAGAGCTATTGGGTTCAAAATAAAAAAATGAAAGTCCACGACCCTCTCTTTCTACGTTTCCATTTTTAAAATGTAAAACGTAAGTCATTGAATCAAATTTGATGTGATTTATTCCGAACATAATTAATGGTTTTTAATTTGTTTGTTAAATATTTTAGTCCTTGATAAATTTCTGCTGCATTGACCATTTATCACAATTTATTTTTATTACATAAATTCCTTTAGACAAAAAATCAATGCAAATTTCGTTGTTAGTATTATCTAAAACTTTTTGAATAACACATTCTCCAACCACATTGAAAATCTGAACTTTTAAAATTTGCCTTTCTATATTATTTATATAAATCTTATCATTGGCTGGATTTGGAAATATTTTAAGAGTATTGCTATTTTCAATGTTCCCGGCATGCGTCATCACTGTGTTATTCAAACACCTTACAGAAAGTCCAAAGAACTCGTCATTGGTAAAGCTGTATCGCTTAACTTCTGAACTGAGATATGACAGAAAGCGATATGGTGCATAGCTTGGAGCATCCTCCGTAGAAGTCCAATAGCTGGTAAAGCCTCCAATATCATTGAAAACGCCATTAAGCATTCGGTGTCCCGCCGGTAAAGCGGTAAATCCACTGCTGTTATCCGCATCGCTGTTAGGACTTGTCCAGTGTGATATGCCTACTTCTTTCAAAGCACTGCTTGCAACAAATGAACCACCGAGATATCCAATTAAATTATTCCAATCAATATCAGTGGGTACATGCCAACCAGTTGGGCAAAGCTTGCCGGTATTTACTGCAAACCAATTATACATTGCACCGTAAGCAGCATTATAAGTTAAACTATCATTATTGTAATAACAATAGGCGGGCGTGCTTAAAGCTGCCCATGCCGAATTGTTCGTTACCAATGGTATAATTGTATTATCATTGTATCTGGTGGTTTTTAAATTCTCTTTCATCCACTCCTGTGTGTCAATAATAACGGTATTATAGATATTCCCATCAACGTCGGAAACTGTTTGTGCATAATTGCTTGAACTCAAAGCGACAAAGCTTCCTAAAAGTAAAATTATTTTTTTCATAATTTTATTGATATTTGAAGTAAGTACTAGTGTCATGTCAATCGTGAAATATCCTAAAGTCATGCTGAACTTGTTTCAG
>JAVHPR010000260.1:0-2596 GCA_036170695.1 Bacteroidia bacterium | reverse complement strand
ACAAATATACAAGTTTTTTTTATATGTCGCCTATCCTATGAAGTTATTAGTATTAAGAACAACAACCGCAGCTTACTGCTTTTTTTATTGCAGCTATTGTCCAGCTCGAAACCATTACTTTCCCTTTTTCATAGGGTGCAGACTCTTCAATAATATTAATAGATGAGAAACCTGCACTTTCAAGTTGGTCAAAATATTCATTGCGGGTTACTGAACCTGCCCAGCATTCTGCAATTGCAACCGGATCATTTTTAAATTCATCGGGAATAGGGTTTATTGAATAAATATCGCTGATAACAAAGCGACCTCCCTCTTTTAATATCCGGTAAATTTCATTCCATACTACTTGTTTATTATTTGCGTGATTAATAGTGCAGTTTGAAATAACCAGGTCAGCAATGTTATTTTTTAAAGCGATGCGTTCAAGATTGCTTTTAATAAAACTAACATTTGTTACTCCCATGCGTTCCGCTGTATTAACCGCCTTTTCAATCATTCCATCAGATACATCTATACCGTAAACGTGTCCGTTTTTACCAACTATTTCAGCAAGGCGTATAGCGTCCGTTCCGCGTCCACTTCCTAAATCAACACAAACTTCATTCAGTTTAGCTTCTGAATAATCAATTGCACCACCACATGAAAGACAACAATCTGAACTTGCAAGTTTGGTATAGCGCTCGTTTATTTCAACAGTATGCGTGTCTTTTATTTTATCTGTTTCCATATTATTAATATTAAATTATTATTATTTCAGGTTTAGATTGCCAGTTTACTGATACCTCATAAAAATGCGCTGTGTTCATAGTTTTAATAGTTTAGTTCAATTATTTGTTTTAAGTGATCGGCAGGTACAACCCCCGACTGGCGCCATTTCAAATCTCCCTTTTTAAAAAGGATTAAGGTAGGAACACTTTGCACATTATAGGCACTTGCGGCTGCCGGATTCCTATCTACGTCTATTTTAATAATGGTAGCCTTATTCCCAAGCATTTTTTTTAGCTGTTCAAGAATTGGAGCCATCATTTTGCAAGGGCCACACCATTCAGCTGAAAAATCAACCAATACAGGTTTGTCTGAATTTATTATTTCTTTAAAATTTGCCATTTTATTTTTGTTTAAAATTTAACCGATTACACAACTAACATATGCTCTGGCACTTGCTGCTAGTTTATCAAAACCTTCAAGGCTCCCATTTTCGGGATAACCCATCGAAGCAAGCTTATTCTTAATTTTCTCTATAGCCAAACTTTCATCATGTGTAATATCCACCTTTTGATTTAGAACATCCACAGTCACCTCAGAAACTTCAGGAAATGTTTTTAGTCCGTTTTTTATTGACTTGGCACATCCCTGGCACTTCACATTGCTCACAACTATTTGAGTTTTCATATTATCTGTTTTTATTAATGCGAATATTTTTGCTTTTCGTATTTGCTGATATTGGCAGGTGTTGTAGTTTTCATTTACAGTACAAATTTCAGAAATGAAAAAGGAGTAGTTTGGAACATTTGTTGGATAAGCTTCATTTTCTAAAAAAAAAGAGCAAACGTCATTTTTGAAGCCTGCTCTTTTTATTATTTAAATGGCGTTGCTATTCCTTTTTACAGGTAGAAATACCAAAAATTAAATATAAAGGACAAAAGCTTATTAAGCTTGTTAAAATAAATATTGCTGAAAGGGCCAGGCCAATAATAGCAATTGTTCCACTAATTTGATGCGTAAAGTATAATGCTATTACTACCAAAGCGACCAGAACTCTTATGATCCGGTCAATGTTTCCCATGTTCTTTTTCATATTTTTTGTTTTAATTTTATGCAATAATAGAAACAATTTTGATTTTTGTTAGTAACGTTTGTTACATAAACCAATGATTTCGCTTATCCACCATTATATAAAATCAAAAGCATCTCAGAATCCCAAAGTTAAGACCTCAATATAATTACGACCTAAGCGAACCATCTTTTTTTGTTCCATTGTTCGCAACAGGCGACTAATCGCTTCCCGATGAACATGAAGTTCATCTGCAACTTCCTGATGAGTAATATCCAATATTCTGGTATTTAAAGCCTTTGAGCGTTCTTCCAGGTAGTGAAGCAATTGCTTGTCCATATTACTGAATGCAATCAAATCTATCACCTGCATTAATTCAGCAAAACGATTGGTATAATTATTACTTATATAGGCCTTCCATTCAGGATATTTATACCAATCCTCCGATAGGATTACAGGGATTTGTAATACTTCTGTCTGATCTTCTGCTATGGCTTTTATCATGCTCTTTTTGCCGGATTGACAACATGTTAAAGACATTGCACAGGTTTGCCCCGGATACAAGTGATATAAAAAAACTTCGGAACCATCAATGTTCTGCCTAATGACTCTCAAACTGCCTTTCAGGACAATAGGGATAAAAATAATCACGTCTCCGGGTTTTACTAAAATTTCACCTTTTTCAAATGTACTGTGCTTTGCATATTTTTCAATTTCTGCAATCAGCAAAGGGTCACTAAATATGGAATTGGTTTTTGCCATTTTTTTATTTTTTTTCATTATTGTCCGCTAAACAAAAAATAAAAGAGAGGTAAAAATCAC
>JAVHPR010000259.1:41083-41503 GCA_036170695.1 Bacteroidia bacterium | reverse complement strand
CAGGAATTACAAAACAATAAAAGACAGCATGTCTAAAGCAGATAAGCAATATAAATAAATCACCTGTCAATGGGTTTTTACCAAGTTCATTGCTAACTACGCCTGCAAGTGAATCTATGCCTTTGCGCATATCGGTAATGGATTTACAAAAATAATAATCGCGAATCTGGTAATGAAATAACATATCAGCTCAGCAATGCTTTTAAATATCCTGCTTCCGGGAGTTCTGAAAAATTTAACCTGGCTCCGTTTGTAAAAATAATTTCACAGGTTGTGTCTTTGATCTTTTTGGACACGCTCGATTTTATTTTTATAAACCCTGAACCATTCTTTTTTTTTACCAATTTATCCCGCCAATACATGAATGTGAAGTACGGTATGTTTTCTTCTTTGCAAAATGAATTGATGCTTTTGCCGCTT